>JAFAJR010000147.1 GCA_019236085.1 Candidatus Dormiibacterota bacterium | reverse complement strand
GTCTCAGCGGCTGCGGCGGGAAAACGGCGTCGCGGCGGACGCACCAGACTGGGTCTACGTCGTCGCGGACCGCGATCAGCGACGGAGACCGCAGCGAGCCGTCCGAGGTGCGTCCTTCGTGGTCGACAGTCGCCGTCAGAGCCGGGCGGAGCCAGGTGACGGCGGCCGGCGACGGCCCGGGCAGCTGGGGATGCGCCACCCTCAGTCCGAGCAGGCGCCGGCGCAGCCAGCCGGCGGTGGGCCGGTCGGCCGGCGCGGCGACAGTCCCGGCCGGGACGAGCCGGCCTCCCTTGTATTCGCCGAGGAGCAGCATGCCGCTGCCCGACGCGCCATGGCGGAAGCCCGCCACAACGCATGTGGTCCGGTTCTCCAGGAGGATGCGCAGCCGGTCCGGTGAGCTCACACCGCAGTGGTAGCGCGCCGCCGAGCGGCGAGCGAGCAGCGCGGTCAGCCCGCGCTGCGACGCTGCGAAGGCCAGGGCTTCGCCTCGGCCTTCGACGTATTCCGGCGCCTGGATCCCCACGCCGTCACCGATGAGGGTGGCGAGCGCATCAAGCCGCCGCTCGAGCGGCCAGCCCAGCGTCGGGGAATCGCCAAGGTAGAGCAGGTCGGTGGCCAGGAAGACGGCGGGCCGCCGCCGCAGGGCGACGGTCGCCGGCTGCGCTCGGGAGGCGATGGCGACGAGGTCTGGGCGACCCTCGGGGTCGAGGACTGCGATGACGCCGTCGAGCACTGCCGGCTTGCGTCGCAGCGAGCGGCCGGCGCCGCCCAGCTCCGGGAAGCGCGAGGTGAGGTCGGTCAGTGACTCACCCTGCAGCCACACCTCACCGTCCGGCCCGGCGAAGAGCAGAGCGCGGCAGCCGTCCCAGTCGACAGTGAAGCGCCAGGCCGGGTCGTCGAACGGCTCGATGCACGGGACCGACGCCTCAGGCCGCAGGTTGCCCGGCAGCGGCGACGGCGCCGGGAGGTGCAGGGGCAGCGATTCGGCCGATGCGGTGGCGGTGCGGAGCTTGTGGGACGAAAGCGAGGACGCCGGCACGCCTTATGAGGCCTTTCGTCGCCTCGCGGGCTGCCCGGACCGCGACGACCTCGCCGCGGTTGCGGTTCGCTCCTCGTCCTCGGCATCGGCCTCGGCCGGCCGCCTGCCCTGGGCGGCCTCGATCGAGGCTTTCAGCGCTGCCATGAGGTCGGTGACCTTCGCCGGCTCGGGAGCCTCGACGCGCTCCACAGGGCGATCCTCGAGTTTGGCCTCCACCACCTTGACGAGCGCCTCGCGGTACTCGTCGTGGTGGCGTTCGGGATCGAAATGCGCGCTGAGGTTCTCCACCAGCATCACCGCCATGTCGAGCTCGCGCTTCTGCACGTCTGCGCTGCCTTCGGGAATCGACAGCTCGGCGGCGCTGCGGATCTCGTCCGGCCAGTGCAGCGTGTTGAGCAGGATGCCGCGGTCATGGAGCGCGATGCGGCAGAGGTGCTCGCGGTCACGCAGCGCAAGCTTGCCGATGGCCACCTTGCCCGTCTTCTCCAGCGCCGAGCGGAGCAGCGCGTATGGCTTGTTGCCCACCGCCTCCGGCTCGAGGTAGTACGCGGACTTGATGTACAGACCGGCCTCGATCTCCGAGTCCGGGCAGAACTCCACGATGTCGATCGCGTGCGTGGTGTTGAGTGGCAGCTCGTCGAGGTCGTCGTCATTGATGACGACGTACTCGTCCTTGCCCACCTCGTAGCCGCGCACCACCTCGTTCCAGCCGATCTCGCGGTCCTCGACTGTGCACCAGCGCTTGTTGCGAATGGGCGTCATGTCGTTGGGGCAGAGCAGCCGGAACGACACGCTCTTCGATTCGGTCGCGAGGTACATCCGGACCGGGATCGCCACCATGCCGAAGCTGATGGCGCCCCGCCACATCGACCTGGGCATTACCGGTCGAGTATAGGGAGCCGCCCGGATTGTGCACACCCGGCGGTGGCTTCGAGCGTCTTACGCCGCGGCCAGCAGCCTGTCGTATGCCTCTTTCAACTCTGGATAGCGCAGGAAGATGATGTGTGCGTACTCCTGCGTCAACGGCGCGGGCTTGCGACGCAGATGCAGCCCCACCTCTTCGGGACGGTGGTTGGCCTTGCGCCAGTTGCAGCGCTTGCAGGCGATGACCACGTTGTCCCAGCGGTCGGGCGCGCCGCCCCGTGACACCGGCACCACATGGTCAACCGTGAGGTCCGCCGCGGCGCCGATGTAGCCGCAGTACTGGCAGGTGTTGTCATCGCGCAGCAGGAGGTTGCGGCGGTTGGGTCGCAGCAGGCGGCGCGGCACATGGATGGTGCGCAGCAGCCTGACGATGACGACCCCGTCGGGCAGGCGCCGCCCGGCCAGCGCCTCGGCGGCCTCGCGCTCCGCCGCCTCGTCGACGAACGCCACCCGTTCCTTGCTCAACAGCACCACCAGCCGGCGATGGCTGATGACGTTGAGAGGCTGCAGTGAGGCGTTGAGCAGCAGCACGGACATCTCAGCCTGAATTGTATGGGGATCCTGGCGCTTTCCGGGTCAGCGCCGGGCGGGAAGCGACTGGTCCGCATCCAGCACTCCGGCAAACAGGTCGCCCACCTGCGTCACCCGGCGCGCGATGCTGCGAATGGTCCAGCGGTCCGGCCGCAGACGGTGGTCGTCGAGCTCCTCCCAGGCGATCGGCGCCGACACAGGCGCACCCTTCGCCGGGCGCAGCGAGTAGGGCGCCGCAAGGGTCTTGTTGATGATGTTCTGCGTGTAGTCGATACGGATCTTGCCGCCGCGGTGCGACACCGTCCATTCCCAGGTGATGCGCTGCTTCGGATCGGTGCGCCCAATGGCCCGGCCCACCTCCTCCACCCAGTTGCGAACCTCTTCGTAGCTCGGTCCGCGGCGCAGCGGCACGTAGATCTGCAGCCCGGTCTGGCCGCTCGTCTTGAGC
>JAFAJR010000089.1 GCA_019236085.1 Candidatus Dormiibacterota bacterium | reverse complement strand
TCAACGTGTGACGGCGGTGCCGCTGCAGGTCCGCATCGACGGCGCCGCCGGCGGTGCGACGAACATGCGGACCGACACCGAGCTCCTGGACCGGTGCGCCGCCGGCGAGATCGCCGGCCTGGTGCGGCTCTACTGGTTCGAGCCGCCTTGTCTGAGCCTGGGGCGTTTGCAGAGCCTCGACGACGTCGACCTCACTCGCTGCGAGCAGGACGGCGTGGACGTGGTGCGCCGCCCGAGCGGCGGCCGCGCTGTGCTGCACGACCAGGAGCTCACCTACGCCGTTGTGTGCCGCGACGACGATCCCCGTTTCGGCGGCCGCGTCCTGCAGGCCTGCGAACGGATCCATGCCGTCATCGCTGAGGGCCTGCGCCGGCTCGGCGTGGAGACGGTGGCGCAGTGCACCCCGAAGGATCTCCGGACGACGACCGCCGCGATCGCGCGGCTGGCCGATTGCTTTGCCAGACCCTCGGCCCACGAGCTGGTCGACGCCCAGGGCCGCAAGCTGGTCGGCAGCGCCCAGGCGCGCCGTGGCGCTGCGCTGCTGCAGCACGGCAGCATCCTGCTGGACCCGCCACGGGCCGCCGTGTACCTGCGCCGCGGGCCCGTGGCCCCGGCCACCGGCGGCATTCGCTCGATCCTGGGACGGCAGGTGCAGCGCGAGGAGTTGATCGAGGCGGTGAACGCTGCCTTCGCCGACGCGGCGGCGCTTGACACCACCACTGCATGATGTGCTAAAGTCTGGCCCCATCCACAAGATGTTGGGCCTCGGCTCGACGACCGTGGTCATCCCAGGGCAGCGGGAGCCGGGCTCTGCCCACCGCTCCGGCTTCGTGATGCACCGCTGAGGCCGCCCTCATCCGGCCCCGCTGCCCATTCGTTTTTGCCCGGTGACGGCGGCTGATACGCTTGGAAGCCGGATGGCGAAAAAGACTAGGAAGCAGAAGCAGCGCGCCGCCGTGCGCCGGCCGCCCACGGCGGCCAACCCGGTGCCCAGCCGGCCGACGCTTATAGAACCGCAGCCGGCGGCGCTTGACTATCTCGGCGCCTCGCCCCTGGCGGGCGAGCCCGAGCCTGCGCTTCAGGCCCCGGTCCAGGACCAGGCCCCGGCGCGGCGGCGCGTCGAGCGCCTCACCACCGCGCCCGCGGCTCGCACCGGGGCGCGCGCGCCGCAGCGCGGCACCACAACCGCAGCCATGTTCCGGCCCCTTGAATCCGAGGACGCGGCGATCCCCTTCGACAGGGTCCCCTATGTCCCGTCGGACCTGCGCCGGGTGGCGGTCATGGCTGCGTGCATGGTGGTGCTCATCATCATCGCCGCCGTGGTGGTGAGCCACATCGTGTCGTGACACCGCAACGCGGGAACGACTGACGTGCGCGTGATCCTCTACACCGGCAAGGGCGGCGTGGGCAAGACAACGGTCGCCGCGGCGACCGCCGTGCGGTGCGCCGAGCTGGGGTACCGCACGCTTGTCATCAGCACCGACGCGGCGCACTCGCTGGGGGACAGCCTCGACGTGCGGATCGGCGACCATCCCACCGAGATCGGTCCCAACCTGTGGGGGCAGGAGGTCAACGCCCTGCACGAGCTCGAGGACCACTGGGACCGCATCCACGTGTACCTCACGTCGCTCTTCGCCTCCCAGGGGGTCGACGACATCGTCGCCGAGGAGCTCGCCTCGCCTCCAGGCATGGAGGAGGTGGCGAGCCTCATGTGGGTGAAGCACCATCAGCGCGAAGGGAAGTTCGACGTCCTCATCATCGACTGCGCGCCGACCGGCGAGACTTTGCAACTGCTCGCGTTTCCCGACGTGGCGCGGTGGTATCTCAACAAGATCTTCCCCATCGAGCGGCGCGTCATGAAGGTTGCGCGTCCGGTGGTGCAGCCGTTCATCAGCATCCCGCTGCCGGGTGACGAGATCTTCGGCCACGTCAAGGACCTGCTGCTCGACCTCGAGAGCATGAAGAAGATCCTCGGCGATCCCAAGGTGTGCACGGTGCGCATCGTGCTCAACCTGGAGAAGATGGTGGTGAAGGAGGCACAGCGCGCGTTTACCTACCTGAGCCTGTACGACTACCTGACAGACATGGTGGTGGTGAACCGGGTGCTGCCGCCCGAGGTGCGCGACGCCTATTTCGACAGCTGGCGCCAGTCGCAGGAGCGCTACTCCGCGATGGTCGATTCGGCATTCTCGCCCATCCCCATCAAGCGAACCCGGCTGTTCGACCACGAGATCGTGGGCGTGCAGCACCTTGGCGAGATGGCCCGGTCCATCTACGGTGACGAGGATCCGTCGAAGATCTTCTACCGCGCAGTGCCGCAGCGTTTGCGCAAGGTGGGCAACGCGTACGAGCTGCACCTGCAGCTGCCCTTCGTGGGCAAGGAGGACGTCGACATCTCGCACCGTGAGGGTGAGCTGTTCGTCACCGTGGGTCCCTACAAGCGCGAGATATCGCTGCCCAGGGTCCTTAACGGCAAGCGCGTCACCAAGGGCAAGTTGCACGAGGGGCTTCTCTCGGTCACCTTCGCGGATTCGCGGTCGTGACCGACGCGTCGAAACAGCAGGGCCAGAGTCTGCTCGAGGACGCGCTGCGCCTCGTGGGCAGCACGATCAGCGACGTGGTGCCACCCGAAGCGCAGGTGCACCTGCTCAACGCGCAGCGCGAGCTGCTGCTGGCTATCGCGGTGATTATCGAGCACAACCGTTCGAGGGCCACAGGGAGCACCCGGACGAGGTCGAAAAGAACGCCGTCGCGCGTCCAGCTCGACTAGTGCGCCGCGCCGGCCGCGCCGCGGCCCGCGATCGATGAACGGCCCCGGCGCGTACGCCGAGGTCATCGCGTTCACGCTGCCCGGCATGGTGATCGGCCTGCTGTTCCACGAGCTGGCGCACGCCGGCGTGGCGCTGCGTCTGGGGGACCCGACACCGCGCCGCCGCCACGGCATGTCGCTAGATCCGCGCCGCCAGCTCGACGCCGTCGGCGTGGCCGCCTTGCTGGTGGCGGGTTTCGGCTGGGCGCGGCCGGTGCCGCTCAACTCCCCGTACCTCGAAGGGCGCGCGAGACGCGCTCTGGTCATCGCTGCCGGGCCGCTCTCGCATCTGCTGGTGGCTGCTGTGTTCGCCGCAACCCTGCGCATCGAGCTGGCGACCTCGGGCCTCGACATCGACGGTTTCGTGACCACGGCGCAGACCGGCTCCGCCCAAGGCATCTTCACCGGGCTGCTGCTGCAGGGGTTCTTCATCAACGTGGCGCTCTGCATCTATTCACTGGTGCCGCTGCCCGGCCTGGACGGCTATGCGCTGCTGCGCAACCTGGTGTTCCCCCGCGCCGCGGCGCTCTTCCTTCATCTGGAGCAGTGGCGGTGGGGCGTGTACCTCGTTGCGCTTCTCGCCGTCGTGCTGCCGGCCGAGATAAGCCGCGGGGGCATCAATCCGCTGGGGGCTGCGACGGTTGGTGCCGCCTCGACACTGTTCTCGCACGCGGTGGTGCCGGGGGTGACGCCGATCTTTCTCGGACTGCCCAACATCTTCATGGCCTTCTCATGACCGCCCGTCGCTTGCCGCGCGTGGAGGTGGACGGTGTCAGCTGGCAGGTGCTCGGCTCCCAGGTGGCGGTGCTCGACGGCGACAGCGTGCTGCTGCAGCTGCGGCCCTGGCCGCCGGGGTGGGAGCTCCCCGGTGGTCACTGCGAGCCGGGCGAGGACCCTGCAGAGACTGCCCGGCGGGAAGCCGAGGAGGAGACCGGCTACGCGATCCACATCGAACGTCTGGTGGGCGTCTATTCGTGGGCCGGGCTGCGGTCGGCGGGCGATGCGCTCTACCTGGGTCGCGTCACCGGCGGCGCGCCGAGGCGCAGCCTGGAAGCGTGGTCCACGCGGTTCGTCGCCGGCGACGACCTGCCCCACACCGCCTTCCCCTGGCTGCGGCTGCGCATCGCCGACGCATTCGCTGCCGACAGCGGTGAGCCGCCGGTGCACCGGGTGCAGCCGGTCACGATCCACCATGTGCTGCTCTTCGGCACGGCCTGGATGCGGGCCCCGCTCGACGCCTGGCGCCGTTCGCGGCGGCCGCGATGAGCACCGCCCTGCTCTTCGTGGCGAGCGTCATCCTCATCGTTGCGGCGAGCGAGCTGTTCACCAACGCCGTGGAATGGGCCGGCTTCCGGATGCGCCTGGCGAGCGGGGCCACCGGCAGCCTTCTTGCAGCGATCGGAACAGCGCTGCCCGAATTCGTGGTCCCGGTGGTCGCGCTGGCCGGCCACGCGCCGAACGCCAACGCCGTGGCCATGGGAGCGGTGCTCGGGGCGCCGTTCCTGCTGCTGACCGTGGGCGTGGCGCTGACCGGGCTTGCGGTGCTCACCCGGCGCGGTCAGCGCAGGCTCCGCCTCCAGGCGGCCCAGGCGCGCCGTGACCTCGGCGCCTTCAGCATCGCCTTTCCCGCGGTGCTGCTGTGCGTCCTGCTGCCTTCGCCGGCGCGCATCGTGGTGGGGATTCTGCTGCTCGGCCTGTATATGACATATGTGGCAGCAACACTGCGCGGAGGCTCGCCGGCGGAGGACATGCCGGAGCCGCTGCACATGGTGCGCTGGCGGCCGGGGCAGCCCCACCTGGGCCTGATCGCGGTGCAGCTGGCGGTCGCCGTGGCGCTGCTGGTGGTCGGCTCGCAGCTGTTCGTGACCGCGCTCAACAACGCAGCCTCGGCCCTCCGTGTCCCAGCGCTCACCCTGGCGATCGTCGTGGTGCCGCTGGCGACCGAGCTCCCCGAGACCATGAATAGCGTGCTCTGGGTGCGAAGCCGCGATGACAAGCTCGCCTTCGGCAACGTCGCCGGCTCCGCGACGTTCCAGGCGTGCGTGCTGGGCTTCATCGGCGTCGTGTTCACCTCCTGGAGCATCGGCAGCGCCGGTCTGATCGGCGCCCTCATCACGCTGGGCACCGCGCTCTACCTGTTCGCGTTGCTGTTCCGTGGAAACGCGCATGGGTCGCTATTGCTGCTTGCAGGACTCCCGTGGCTCGGTTACGTGATCGCCCAGGTGATCACAGGCGGGCACCTGGGAACGGCTCCTCCCACCTGAGAGACTGCACGGCAGATGGAGCTGCATGCCACCGAAGACGTCGACGAGTACGCGAAGGCCGTGACGCCGTTCTTCCGCGCGGACCCGTGTGGCCGCAGCGTCCCGTTCAGCGTGATGGAGCTCGTCCGGCAGGGAGGCACCGTCCACTGGCAGGCCACACCGGGATTCTGGTACGTGCTGGACGGCGACACTGTCTGCGGCGCCGGCCATTGGACGCCGCCCTACCCGCTTCTGGTCACCGACATGCCCCAGGCCGCTTGGCCGATGATCGCCGCTTCTGCGCTGGAGCGGTCATCCGTGCTGGGCATCGCGCTGCGCAGCGTCACCGGACCGCGGCCGGCGGCAGAACCGGTGGCTGTAGCAATCGCCGAGCGTTGCGGCTTGCGCCCGCGCCTCGTCAAGGCACTGCTGCTGATGCAGGCGCTGCATGCGGTGGAGGTTCCGCGTCCACCCGGAACGCGGCGAGCTGCCCACGACGATGAGCTCGAGCTGCTCGGTTCCTGGCTCACGGCGTTCGGCGCGGAGGTGCAGGAACCCATCGGGCCCGACGGAGCCGGGCAGGCGCGACGTCTTTCCGCAGCAGGCTCGCTGGACGTGTGGTTCGACGGCGGAAGTCCTGTCTCGCTTGCCGGTTACCGGGGGCCGTACAGCGGCGTGGTGCGGGTTGGCCCGGTGTACACCCCGCCTGAGCATCGCAACCATGGGTACGCCCGGCGTCTTGTGTACGAGATCACCGAAGCCATGCTGCAGCGCGCCGGTGTGGACGTGTGCATGCTCTTCGCTGATGCTGCCAACCCTGTCTCGAATGGGATATACGCCCAGGTCGGGTACCGCACCACCGCGGAGCATGTCCACGTCGAGCTGATCGCCGGCGATGCCTGAGTTGCGAGCGGCGATGAGGATCGGCCAAGGTACCGGCTCATGAATCTCAATGGAAGAGCTGCGGTGGTGACAGGGAGCGGACGTGGCATCGGCCGCGCATACGCTCTAGCCCTGGCTGAAGCAGGCTGCGCGGTCGTGGTCAACGACGTCGACAAGGACGTGGCTGAGGACACCGTCTCCGCCATCAAGGAGGCCGGCGGCACCGCTGTTGCCGAGGTCACGGCGGTCGGGGCCACCGAGGCCGCCGAACGCCTGGTGGCGGCGGCCGTGGAGTCCTTCGGAAAGCTCGACATCATGGTCACCAACGCTGGGATTCTTCGCGACCGCGTGATCTGGAACATGAGCGACGACGACTTCGATGCGGTGATCGAGACCCACCTGCGGGGCACATTCACCTGTGCCAGAGCGGCGGTGCGGAGGATGCGCGAGCAGGACTCCGGTGGCCGCATAGTGGTGGTGGCCTCGTGGGCCGGCCAGCGTGGCAACTTCGGCCAGACCAACTACGCGGCGGCGAAGGCGGGCATTGCGGCCTTCGCCCGCACCTGGGCGATGGAGTGCGCCAAGAACCGCATCACCGTCAATGCCATCGTGCCCAACGCCATCACCCGGATGATCTCGACCATTCCCGGTATGCAGGAAGTCGTGGATGCTGCCGATCGCGGCGAGCCGCTGCCGGACATGGTCCGCAAGCAAATGGGCATGGGCACGCCCGACGACGTGGCGCCACTTCTTGTATTCCTCTGTTCGGATGAGGCGTCGAATGTCACCGGTCAGTGCATCGGCCTCGGCGGTGACAAGCTTTCGCTCTGGTCGCATCCCAAAGAGATCTCCGTCGCGTATCGCGACGGCGGCTGGACGGCTGACCAGATCGCCGAGGTGTGGCCCACGAGCGTCGGCTCGCAACCCGAGTCGTACGGCATACCGTTTCTCGGCGGGTCGCGCTAGCCCTGCTGCGCCGCTACGTGGCCCCGGCCGGTTGCGGCGGTGGATCGTGCCAGTCCGATGGAATGTCCTGGGCGATCGCCGGCAGCGCCAGCAGTGCTGCGACGTTGTAGAAGGTGCCGGCTCCGAGTGCGACCAGCGCCAGGATCCACGCGACCCCATCGTTGATGACGAAGTAGTCTGAAACTGAGAAGGGCGCGCCGCTGCCGGCGGCGGCGCTGTTGAGCGTGTTGGCGATCGCCGCATGCACATGCACCTGGGCGAAGATCAGCAGGCCAAAGCCGATGACGCTCAAAAGCGCCGCAATGGTGAGGCGCAGCCGGGCGCGGATCTGCACGAAGAGAAAGGCTGCGCCGACAATGACGCCCAGTCCCACTGCGATGAGTGCCAGCAGGTCGAGCGGCTGTGTCCCAATGGTCGCCTGGCTCGGCGCGCTGCTGGATGCGCTCGGCGAGACCGCTCCTGACTGGCAGATGCTGGGAATGTCGCTGAGCTCGCTGGGTGCGCGACCGAACGCGAAGTCGAAGCCCGAGTAGGTGACCAGGTTGGCGCCGCTGAGCGCGTCGAGGCAGCGGTTGAGGTTCTGCACGCTGGCCGCAGTGGTGCCGCCGCCGCCCAGCCCGGACAGGCTGCTCACCGCTTGCTTGGCCCGCGCCGTGTTGCAGGACACCCCGGCGAAGGTGAAGAAGAAGCAGACAAGCGCCAGCACGAAGAACAGCGGCGAGACACGCCGCGATGCACCGTCGCCGACCACGTCGCCGGGTCTCATGTGAGGGCGAATTGTGGGGCAGCCGCGGGACGATTGGTCCGCACCCGTCGCAGCACCAGGGCGCCGAGAAGAAAGCACACGGCACCGAAGACGAACATCACTCGGTACCCGGCACTTCCCGCAGCACCGCCCACAGAGCCGGTGCGCGCATTCACGGCGTCGATGACCGGGCCGAGCACCGCCGGAGCCGCGGCCTGGGCACCCGCCGTCGCGATGTTCGAGAAGCCCAGGAACTTGCCTGCCCGCGCCGCCGGCGCCAGCTCTGCCATGAAGGCCCAGTCGACCGACACGATCATGCCAAAGGCGACCGCAACCGGCAGGGCGAACAGCACCACCTCGGTCACGGATCCCGCGATCACGAACAGCGCACAGCCGGCGCATCCCACCAACGCCGCGCCGGTCAGCACCGAGCGGCGGCCCACCTGGTCACTGAGGCGCACCGCGGGATATGTGACCGCCATGCCGAACAGCACCACCACAGCGAGCATCGCAGAGGTCGCCGTCTGGGGCGAACCCAGGTTGATGCCGAACAGCACGTCGTTGCCGTGGAACGTGTCGCTGATGTAGTACGCGGCGAACCGCTGCACCGCGGCGAGGCTGGTGAACATGAGGAAACGGCTGGCAACCACCCAGCAGAAGTCGCGCTGCACGAGCAGCTCGGCGAAGTAGCCGCGCAGCCGGCTCCCTGCGCTGCCCGGCATGCGCTCAACAGCGGCATGCAGCGGCTGCTCTGTGATGCCGAAGACGGTCGCAGCGGCCGTGGCCGCGACCATCCCCGCGATCACCAGGCACATCACTCGCGGCGCCAGCGGACCGGCCGCCACGGCTCCTGCGACCTGGCCGGAGAGGGTTGCAACGCCCAGCCACCCCGAGGCGCGGCCCCGTTGCGCTCCGGGAACGGTGTCGGGAAGAAGCCCCTGGTAGCCGCCCTGGGCGACGTTCATCGAGAACTGCAGCAGGCAGTACACGGCCACGACAGCGGCGAACGCCTGCGCCCCCGCCATCAGCAGCAGCGCTGCGATTGCGCCCACGGCGCCCACGGCGATCATCGGGCGGCGCCGGCCGAAGCGGGTGCGCAGGTGGTCCGAGAAGGCGCCCGAGGCCGGCTGGACAACCATCGCCAGCACCAGTCCGCCAGTCTCCATCAGTCCCAGTGCGGCATTCTTGTC
>JAFAJR010000019.1 GCA_019236085.1 Candidatus Dormiibacterota bacterium | reverse complement strand
ACGTTGCCTACACCCTGGCTCTGCTGGGCGAGCGTCCCCTGCTGTGCGCCGCCGTGGGGGCCGAGGACTTCGCCGGCTACGGGCGGCAGCTCGAAGAGGCCGGGGTCGACGTGTCGACGGTGCTCCCCTGCGATGACGTCGGCACTGCGACTGCCTTCATCACCACCGACGGCGGTGGCAACCAGATCACCGCCTTCTTCCCCGGCGCCATGAGCCGCGCCGGCGCCATCGACCTCACAGTGCTGGACGGCGTCTCGGAGGTGGTGGCAGGCGCCGACGCGTCGGCAGCAATGGCTGCTCATTGCGAGCAGGCCGGGCAGATGGGCGCCCGGCTCCTCTTCGCACCGGCTCAGCAGATCCCGGCCCTCAGCGACGACCAGCTACGCCGAGGGCTCGAGCTGGCCTGGTGCGTGGTGGGCAACGACTACGAGCTGCGCATGATCGAGGAGCGCACCGGCGTCGGCGTCGCCCGGCTGCGCCAGCGCTGCCTTGTGGCAGTGACCCTGGGAGAGCGGGGCAGTGAGCTCCACTCACCCGACGGCGTCGTCGCCATCCCCGCGGCCGCTGTCAGCCGCGTCGCCGATCCCACCGGCGCCGGTGACGCCTACATCGCCGGGCTGCTTCGAGGCCTTCGCCGCGACGATCCCCTGGAGGTCGCCGGCCGCATGGGAGCAGTGGCCGCCGCCTTCTGCGTCGAGCACCCCGGGCCTCAGGCGCACAGCTTCACCACCGCCGAGTTCGAAGCTCGCTACACGGCGGCCTTCGGAAGCGCGCTTCCACGTCGTCTAGAGTCGCCGCATGAGTGAGGCCGTCATCGTCAGCGCGGTACGCACCCCGGTGGGCACCTTCGGCGGGGCGTTCGTCGACGTTCCCGCGACCACCCTCGGTGCGATAGCCGTCAAGGAAGCTGTGCGCCGCGCCGGCGTCGAGGAGGTGGACGAGGTCCTGATGGGCAACGTCCTCCAGGCAGGGCTGGGGCAGAACGCCGCCCGGCAGTCAGCGATCGGTGCCGGACTGCCCGACCACGTGCCCTCGACCACCATCAACAAGGTCTGCGGCAGCGGCCTCAAGACAGTCGTGCTGGCGGCGCAGGCCATCAAGGCGGGCGATGCCGAGGTCGTCGTCGCCGGGGGACTGGAGAACATGTCGCGCGCTCCGTACCTGATGGAGAACGCGCGCTACGGCTACCGGCTGGGCAACGGGCAGCTGGTCGACGAGATGATCCGCGACGGCCTGTGGTGCGCCTTCGAGGACTGCCACATGGGCATCACCGCCGAGAACATCGCCAAAGAGCACGAGGTGTCCCGGTCCGACCAGGACGCCTTCGCCGCCCGCTCGCAGCAGCGAGCCGAGGCCGCAATGACCGAGGGTCGGTTTCGCGACGAGATCGTCGGGGTGCCGGTGACACGCAAGAAGGAGACGGTGACTGTCGAGGAGGACGAGCACCCTCGCAAGGGAACCACCGCCGATGCGCTGGCGGCGCTGCGCCCGGCGTTCGCCAAGGAGGGCACGGTGACGGCGGGCAACGCCAGCGGCATCAACGACGGCGCCGCGGCGGTGGTCGTGATGAGCGCCGACCGCGCCAGGGCCGACCGCCTCGAGCCACTGGGCCGGATCCGCGCCTATGCCAGCGCCGGGGTGCCGCCCCGGATAATGGGCATGGGCCCGGTGCCGGCGGTGAAGCTGGCGCTTTCCCGCGCCGGCCTGGAGTTGCGCGACATCGACCTCTTCGAGCTCAACGAGGCGTTCGCCGCCCAGTCGGTGGCTGTCGGCCGGGAGCTCGCAATCCCAGACGACAAGCTCAACGTGAATGGCGGAGCCATCGCCCTGGGGCACCCGATCGGCGCGAGCGGTACCCGCATCCTGGTCACGCTGCTCCACGAGATGCAGCGCCGCGGCGCCAGCCTCGGGGTGGCTGCCCTCTGCATCGGCGGCGGCCAGGGCATCGCCATGGTGGTCGAGGCGGCCTAACCCTCCGTCTCGGACTCGATCCCGGTCAGGACATCGGTCTCGGGCAGGCTCACCCGGACCCGCGAGATCACCAGTTGATAGTGCTCGTAGGCGAACTCCCCGACCACCTCCTCCGGCAGGGTGAGCTGCGGCCAGTCCTCACCGATCTGGCTGTGGTGCGCCCGCAGCGCGGCCCGGAAGCGGGGGATCGCGGCCCGCGCGTCGACCTTGGTGGTCACGAGCTCGTCGGGCGTGAGGAACGGCAGCTGGTCCGGGTCCTCCATGCCGAAGGGCGGCTCCATGCCGGCCTGCTTGGCGAATTCGCTGATCCGGCGCGCCCAGGACACAGGGAAAGCCGAGTAGTAGAGCTTCGAGATTCTCCAGTGGTCCCCTTCGTCGGGGTAGAGGGGGCTGCCCGAGGCCTCGGTGGCCAGAAGGGCGACCCGGTGCGTCTGGATGTGGTCGGGGTGGCCGTAGCCGCCGTTGGCGTCGTAGGTCAGGACGACGTGGGGCCGGAAACGGCGCATATGGCCGACCAGGACCCGCACGGCGTCGTCGATGGGCGTCGTCCAGAAGGCTCCGGACATCTGGTTGGTCGCCTCACCAGCCATGCCCGAATCGCCGAAGCCGAGGAAGTTGACCTCGGACACCCCCAGGATGCGGCAGGCCTCCTTGAGCTCTGCTTCGCGGATCTCGGCCAGCCGGGGACGCGTGGTCTCCTCCGGCATGTCGTCGGCCACGATCGTCGCCAGCTTGCCGTCGGTGCAGCAGACCACGGACGTGGCCACACCCCTGTCGCCGAGCAGCGCGAGGGTCCCGCCCATGGTGATCGTCTCGTCGTCGGGGTGCGCGTGCACCGCCATGACCCGGAGCCCGCTCAGCAGCTCACTCCTCGGCCACCGTCACGGAGCGCATGACGTCGCCCTGGCGCACAGCCCCCACAACCTCCATCCCCTTCACCACCTGGCCGAACAGGTTGTACGACTTTGTCAGCTTGTGCCGGTCGTCGACCGTGCAGATGAAGAACTGCGAGCCGTTGGTGTGCGGCCCGGCGTTGGCCATGGCCACGGCGCCGGCCACGTACTCGCCCTGGACCGGCTCATCGTCGAACCGATACCCCGGCCCGCCCCCACCCGAGCCGTCAGGGTCGCCGCCCTGGATCACGAAGTCATCCACGACCCGGTGAAAAGTGAGGCCGTCGTAGAAACCCTCGCGCGCCAGGAACACGAAGTTGTTCACGGACTTCGGAGCGCGCTTCGGGTCGAGCGCGATGACGATCTCGCCGCGGTCCGTAGCGATGGTGGCGGTGTACTTCTTGGCGGGGTCCACGACCTGTTCGGCGCTGGCATATCGCTTCGGCACCGGGGCAGTCTAGCTGTGCCGGAGCGGCGGCCTGCAGTCGCGCCGCATCCGAACGACCGCGCGTTCAGGAGACCCAGTATCCGATCACGAAACGGTCGAGCATGAACAGGTTCAGCGCGAAGCTGCATACGGCGACGATCACCCAGGCGGTCCGCGCTCTTCGACTGCTGCGCAGCACGGCCACAGCCCCAACCCAGACGGGCAGAAGCACCAGCTGGTAGCGGAGCTGCGAGTGCAGTCCACCGGTGACGACGGTGGCAAGCCACAGCAACACTCCCGTCAGGGCAAGGCTCCGCCACTCCCATTTCCAGAACACGTACAGTGCGAGCACTCCGACGGCCAGTGCTTCCCAGAGGCCGGCGAAGCTGGCAAGATCAGGACCCTTCAGCA
>JAFAJR010000240.1 GCA_019236085.1 Candidatus Dormiibacterota bacterium | reverse complement strand
GTCGATGCTCGCAGGCATCTGCTCGAGCAGACCTGCAGAGATGACGCGCAGCAGCCGGCAGTCGATGTCGCCCGTGGCGCGCATGATCCAGTCACGGTCGACGTCGATGTGCTTGATGACCACCGGCGCGCCGTCCAGAACACCGCGTTCCATGACCGTGCCACTCAGGGCATCGACAGTGCCGAACGGCTCCCGGTTGCGCACACCGGCAAGCAGTTCCTGTGTTGATTCGACAAGTTCCACACCGCCGGCTCCATCCATGTCGAGGGAGCTTACGGCGGGCATGCGTCGTCCCTGCATTCGCACCGTGCTTCTGCCATCCTGTGGCCGCCGGCGGCTGGACCGACCGGACAGCGGCACGAGGAGGCGGCGACATGAGTTCTCAGGCGACCCGCGTGGCAGAACACGTGACCTTCGCTGAGCCCACGGAGACACGAGAGTTCGAGCTGGGCAGGCTGGACCTGGTCGAGGTGGGCGGCGGGCTGGTCGGCCGCCTCACGCTGCAACCCGGCTGGCGCTGGTCTGAGCACGTGCGCCCCATCGCCGGCACTGAGTGGTGCGACGCGCCGCATTTCCAGTACCACGTGAGCGGCACGATGCACATCAAGATGGCCGATGGCGCCGAATGGGACAGTGGTCCCGGCGACGTGACCAACCTGCCTGCCGGCCATGACGCGTGGGTGGTCGGCGACGAGCCCGTGGTGGTCGTCGACTGGAACGGCGCGAGCCACTACGCCGAGGACTGAACCGACTCATTCACCGGGCGGGCCTCTCGTACAATACGAGCATATGTTCGCCCGGCGGCCACCCGACAACGACTATCTGCGCAGCCAGGCGACGACGGCCATCGCACTCGCGGCCGACACCGCGGCACGTGATCTCGCAGCGCGCATCGTCGAGGCTTCGGACGATCACCGCGAAAGGCGCACCTTGGCGCAGCGTCTTGTCGATCAGCTCAACGCCGAGTTCGGGCTGCCACCGTGCGGCGTCGTCGTCGCCGACCGGGCACAGGTGCACGAGCACGACGGTCGCCGCCTGCAGAGCAAGACGTACGGCTACTACCGCTGCTCATTGCGTGGCGGCGCCGTCAACGGCGCTCGCATCCGCATCTACCACCGCACCGCCGTGCGGCAGCAGGTGATCTCATCCAAAGTGTTCCTCAACACCGTGCTGCACGAGTGGACGCACCACTACGACTTCGCCGCGCTCGGCCTCGGCCGTTCACCCCACACCGCAGGTTTCTACGCGCGGCTGCGATCTCTCGCAGAGGCGCTCCGTGTGGCCTTCGTTCTGCCGCCGGAGCCGGAGCCCGCCAGCACCGGGCCGAGCGTTGCAGACATCTTCCGGCGTTGATGGTCGCGCTGCATCGCTCAATCTAGACTGGACGGCGTGAAGCGCTTGGCGCTGGTGTCAGCGGCGATCGGCATTGGCACGGACGCCGGTTACCTCCTCATTCTGCACGGTCAGTCGGCTTCAGACGGAACTCTGCGGTCGGTGTTTGTAGCGGTTGTCATCGCGGTGGCATCGCTCGCTGCCGCAACCGCGCGGCTAGCGAACCGCGCCATGTTGCAGCGACTCCTTCTCGCATTCGCCGCGGCGGTATTCCTCATTCTCGGCGTCCTGAGTCTCTTCAGCATCGGGCTGCCGCTCATCGCAGCCAGCGTAGTAGCCAGCGTCGCCGAACTCAACCTGCGCGGGAACAACCGCCCGGCGGCGATCGCCGCCACCTGCATGGGGCTGGCGCTCGCGGTGGCAGTGGCGCTTGCAGGTCTGCAATGGACCTCCTACCCGGTCCAGTGCCCATCACCTGGCGACAGCGCCGGCAGCGGCAACACTTTCTTCGGCAGCTCGTTCTCCTGGACATGCCACGCGGGGCACATCACTGTCTACGCCGCGATGTGAGGTCAGGGAGCGCCTGAGGCAGGCGGCAAGAGAGAATAGACGGCCACGGCGACGTAGCCAAGTGGTAAGGCAGAGGTCTGCAAAACCTTCATCGGCGGTTCGATTCCGCCCGTCGCCTCTCAGTTTCCGTAGGAAGCTGCGATCGCTCTGCGCTACTGACTTGGCAGCGGTGAGTGGCCGTCGGCGTGGTTCTGCCCGAGGCTACCCGAGGCGACGCCGAACCCGTCTTACCGCGGAGCACATCACCAGGACGGCTCCTCCCCCCACCGCGAGGCTCCACGACCCAGGAGCTTCCGGGAGTCCTGCGTTGGGTGACGTGCCAGCGCACACCGCCCAGGGCACCACGGAGCCGGCAGCGCCGCTGTTGTTCTCTGCGGAAGTCCACTCAGTATCGCTGCCCGGATAGGTGCTGTTGAGCGTTTCCGCGCTTCCGAATTCCTCCTGAAAACCACCACCGAGGACGACGAGGCCAGCTGGACAGCTCTCCGAAAAGTCCGCCTGCGAGTCAGCCGGATCGGTCGTCACCGCTCCCATCTGAGCGACCCAGCCGCTGCTGGCGGGGTACTGACCGCAGATCACGTACGACACCGCTGACACGTTCGCGGAATCGTGGCTTTCGAAATCTGTTTCCCACCCCGGGGGCGCAAAGAGAGTTGGGTACGTCCCGGCGACGTTCACTGAGGTGTCGGTGCTGTCGACAAGCGCGCCGCCACCCGTGGGCGATAGCCCACTCGGGCAGTTCGGACCGAAACCAGACGCGGTGTTGGCAACCACGGTGCCGGAAATACTCTGCTGCACGTAGCCGGAGGGAGCAGCGGAGCACACCGCCCACACGTCGAAGGACACGCTGGCACGCGACACGTTGTTGAGCACGACGTCCCATCCCGTGGCTGTCGGATACGTGCTGTCCAAGTTCACCAGCAGCGAAGTAGAGGAGACGTCGGCGCCACCGTCGAGCGGGACCGTGGACGCGGGACACGACACCGATCCGTTGGTCTGCCCGTTGCCGGCGCTGATCGCACCCGAGTCCACGAGGGTGTAGCCGGCCGGCGGTGTCGCCGCAGCGACAGTGGTCGCCGCGGCGAGCACAGCTGACGTTGCGAGGAGTGCGCCAAGTAGCATCCGGAGGGCGAGACCGGCAGCCGAGCCGGCGGTACCACGAGTCCCACACCTGTCCGCCACCCAGAGCACCTCCCAATGCGGCAATCATACCCGGCGTACGAGGCGCGCATCAGCGTGCTGCAGAAGTGCTGCACCGCCCACTGGTTGTCTTTAGCTGGACGGCATTGCGCAGGTCTGCAAAACCTTCATCGGCGGTTCGATTCCGCCCGTCGCCTCATCCCGTTCCCGTCGGAGGATGCGGAGCAACCGCGGGCGGCGGCGACTGTCCTCTCCCCTCCAGCTGCCGGCGCAACACGATGAACACGACGATCCACGCAGGAATGAAGGCCGCAGCAGCACCGACCTCATCGCCGAAAGGACCCGTGAAGACGATGCCAGAGCCTGTCTGGCCATTGATAGCGAAGGTGATCACGCCATACACGAAGGCGATGACACCGAATGTCGCCGCGGCGCCGTAGAGGATCACAAATCCCATAAGCGTCCCCCTGTCGACCCAGCCGGGAAGGCCACCAGCTGAGCGCTGGGCAATGCGTCGCAGCTCGCGATGCATCCACGCCAACACCACTCCGACAACGATCAGGGTGATGGCGAGCACGATGTCATTGGTGCGCTGTGGGGTGAAGTCGATTGAGGGCGACACCGACGGCGTGCACTGCTGCACCCCGCTGCTCGTGCTTGTGCAGCTCTCGCCGCCGCTCAGTCCCACGACACCGTACGACCAGCTCAGGTTGATGAAACCGATGATCACCTTCACCGCAACAGCGAGACCGAGCAGGGCAAGCGTCGTTGCCACGATCATCGCGAGGCTCGCGTAGAACGACGCCGCACCCGCCAGCGTGACCGGCTCGGTGCGCGTCGTGCGCACGCCGACAGCAATCCAGGCGATGAGCCCGATGAGCCCGACTGGGACCAGAACGGTGAGTGCCAGCATCCGGCCTGCCTCCCTTCTTGTTGTGCGCCGGACTATGGCAGCGCTGCTCGCCGTCTCGCAATCGGCGGCGGACCTGTGCGACCGCTATGCTCGACCGGTGCCCCCCCAGGACCGATCCAGCGCGCCTTCCACTCAAGACCTCATCAACCGGGCTCGGTCAGTCCTGCCGGGCGGATCGACACATGCCGCGCGTTCCTATGACCCGCCGATCTATGTGGTCCGTGCGTCCGGGTCGCGCAAATGGCTGGTCGACGGCCGCGAGATCATCGACTACACCATGGGCCACGGCGCCCTGCTGCTGGGCCATGCCCATCCAGCGGTGGTGCAGGCCGTGCAGGAACAGACCGCCCGAGGCACCCATTACGGCGCCGCTCACCCGCTCGAAGTGGAGTGGGCCGAGTTGATCCGCTCCCTGTTGCCCTCCTGCCAGGAGGTGCGCTTCACAGCGTCCGGGACCGAGGCCACGATGCTGGCGCTGCGGATCGCGAGGACAGCGACGGGGCGCGACCACGTCGTCAAGCTGCAGGACCACTTCCACGGCTGGTACGACGCCGTCAGCGTCAACCTCGACGACGCGGGCTTACCCGTCCAGGCGGCCGGTGTTCCGGCGGCGCTGGCAGCGCTGACCAGGGTGGTCCGCCCCGGCGACACCGGCGGTCTTCGCGCAGCCGTCGCGCCCGGCGACGCGGCGGCAGTCATCCTCGAGGGCTCAGGGGCGCACTACGGCCGTGACCCCCTCGACCCGGCATTCGTCGCCGAGATCAGGGAGGCCTGCGACCGGACCGGGACGCTGATGGTCATGGACGAGGTGGTCACCGGGTTCCGCGTGGCACCAGGAGGCATGCAGTCGCTGCTCGGCGTGCGACCCGACCTGAGCGTGCTGGGCAAGGTGATGGCGGGCGGCCTGCCGGGTGGTGCCGTCGGCGGGCGCCGCGACCTGCTGGAGCTGCTCGCCGGCACCGTGTATCACCCGGGCACCTGGAACGCCAATCCGCTCTCGGCTAGTGCCGGAATCACCACCCTGCGTCTGGTCGGCGACGGCATCGCGCAGCGAACCGCCGACGGCTTCGCCCGCACTCTGGAGAGCGAGTTCGACGCCACATTCGAACGGACCGGAATCCCGGGACGGGTGTGGCGGCTGGCCAGCATCCTGCACGTCGCGCTCGACGACCCCGCGGCCCACTCCCGTCTTCCCGCGGCGATGCGGGGTGAAGGCGTCGACTTCCTCAACACCAGCGCCTTCTGCTCCACCGTGCACTCGCTGGCCGACATTGAGCAGACAGTCGATGCCTTCGGCCGAGCTGTGGAGACCGCTGCCCGTTAGCGACAGATAGATGTAGTGGTCAGGACAGGCCGTGCTTCTGGGCCCAGAGCGCAGCCTGCGTCCGGTCCTGCACGCCGAGCCTGTCGAACACGCTGCCCAGGTGCGCCTTCACCGTCTTCTCGCTGATGCCCAGGCGCCAGGCGATCTGCTTATTGGTCATCCCCCGCCCCACCAGGGTCAGCACATCCCGTTCCCGGTGCGTCAGCTCGTCCAGCGGCCGGCGCTGCGAGCGCTCGTCGAGGAGTTCGCGAGCCGCCCGGGGTGACAGCGGCGACTCGCCCCGCGCCGCAGCCCGGATGCCGTTGACCAGCTCGGTCGGCTCGGCGTCCTTCAACAGGTAGCCGACGGCACCCGAGTCGAACGCCTCCACCACGACGTCGTGCTGGGAGAAAGAGGTGAGCATCACGACCCGCGTGCCCGGCACCGCTTTCAGCAGGCGCCGCACCGCCTCCATGCCGTTCATTCCCGGCATCGACACGTCCATGAGGACAATGTCGGGCTCCTCCTCGACGACGTACGCAACCGCCTCCTCGCCGTCGGCCGCTGCACCCACGACCTCGATGCCGCCGGCGCCGTTGAGCAGCGAAGTCAGGCCGCGCCGCACCAGCGGATGGTCATCGACGATGAGCACACGGATCGCCGCCTCAGTCGCCATGTGTGGCCACGGTACCGGAAGCCTTCACCGCTGAAACGCGCTTCACGATCCCGTCATCACCCCGAAAATTCGCCGGCGTAGCGGGATTCACTCCCGCGCAGCCGGCACCTCAAACGACGGGGGTGTGCGAGGGGGGATCCTGATCCCCCATCGATCTTGAAGGGGGGACCCTTCCCCCTTCGTTTTTATGGGGGGGCGGCCCGCCCGGCCACCGCGGGGGATGGGGCGCTCGGGACCGGGCGGGCTAGGTCGTTGCCGGCCGGCTTTCGCCGGCGGTCAGGGGATTAGGAGGGGCTTGTATGGGGAAACCACGCGACGCCATGCGTCAGCATCCCGATCATGGCGGCTCCGGGTGCCCGGTTCGCCTCAGACATTGGTCTTAAGACGCCTGGCCACAGCCTCCTCCGCGCCGGCTTCCCGCGGTATGTAGTACCGCCGTCCCGCCAGCACGTCGGGAAGGTGCTGCTGATCGGCGGCGCCGGCTGGGTCGTCGTGGGCGTAGCGATACCCGGCGCCGAAGCCGGTTGCGCGGTCCAAGCCGGTGACCGCGTTGCGCAGGTGCAGGGGCACGGGCTGGTGCAGCGTGTCGGCAACGTCCTGCCGGGCAGCGGCGTAAGCCCGCATGGCGGAATTGCTCTTGGGAGCCGTTGCCAGGTAGATGGTTGCCTCGGCCAGGGGGAGCGTGCCCTCGGGCATGCCGATGAAGTGCACCGCCTGCTGCGCGGCGACGGCGACGCCCAACGCCGCGGGGTCGGCCAGGCCGACGTCCTCCGCGGCCAGGATGACCAGCCGGCGGGCCACGAACAATGGATCCTCTCCCGCTTCGAGCATCCGGGCGAGCCAGTAGACACCGGCGTCGGGGTCGCTGTCGCGCAGCGACTTGATGAACGCTGAGATCAACCAGTAGTGCTGGTCGCCGGCACGGTCGTAGAGCAGAGACGGCTGCTGCAGGGCCCCCTCAACGTCGGCGGTGACGATCTCGGGCGACCCGCCGCTCACCGCCGCCTGCGCAGCCAGCTCGAGTGCGTTCAGCGCCACCCTCGCGTCGCCGCCGCTCAGCGCGATGAGGCGGTCTCGGGCCGCCGGCTCCAGGGCCACGGCGAGGGTGGCGATGCCGCGCTCTCCGTCGGTCAGGGCCGCGTCGATGAGACTCGACAGATCGCCGGCGGACAGCGGCTCCAAGCGCACCACCCTGGTGCGCGACAGCAGCGCGGCGTTCACCTCGAACGACGGGTTCTCGGTGGTCGCGCCGAGCAACGTGACGAGCCCACTCTCGACGTGGGGTAGCACCAGGTCCTGCTGGCTCTTGTTGAAGCGGTGGATCTCGTCGATGAACAGCACCGTTCGGCCGCCGGTTCGGGCGCGTTCGCGCGCCCGCTCGACGACGCGGCGGAGGTCGGCAACCCCTGACGTCGCGGCGCTGACCGGTTCGAAGGCGGCGCCGCTGCGCTGTGCAAGGAGGATGGCCAGGGTCGTCTTGCCCGATCCCGGCGGCCCCCAGAGGATGAGCGACGGCAGCACCCCTGACTGGAGAGCACGGGTGAGCACTGTGCCCGGGCCGAGCAGGTGACCCTGGCCGGCGATCTCATGCAGGCTGCGTGGCCGCATCCGGGTGGCCAGCGGCGCCCCGGGTTGTACCGAAGGCACTGCAACTTGCGTTGTCCCCGGCGGCGGTGCGTCGCCGGCGAAGAGGTCGCCCTGGGCCTTCCCGCTGTTGGGCGTCAGCGGGCTCAGGAGCTCCCGCCCGCCTGGCCCGGAGGCAGAGCAGGGGCGTCATTCAAGACCGAGCGCAGCGCCTGCGCAGCGCCGAGGAGCCCGGCCGACTCAGCCGGGATCACGATCTTGGTGTTGT
>JAFAJR010000199.1 GCA_019236085.1 Candidatus Dormiibacterota bacterium | reverse complement strand
CGGCCCATCACTGCTGGGCAGCGCGTTCGACCTAGGCGTGGTGCAACGCGTCGTGGCGATGCTGTCGCCCCGCGTCCTCGGCGGCACGCAGGCACCTTCGGCGGTCGCTGGCCAGGGTGCGGCCCGCCTCGACGCGGTCCCGCTGCTCAGCGACGTCCAGGTCGAGCGCTGCGGACCGGACATCGTCGTCTCCGGCTACTGTGTGACCAGGGACGTGTGATGTTCACGGGCATCGTTGAAGCGCTGGGCACGGTCCGGCACGCCGGCAACGGCCGCATCGAGGTGGAGGCGGCGATGGCCGCTTCGCTGCGCCCCGGCGACAGCGTGTCCGTCAACGGAGCCTGCCTCACCGTCACGTCAGCTGCGGGTCAGCGCTTCAGCGCCGACGTCATGCCCGAGACACTGCGCCGCACCGGGCTTGACACGCTGCGCGACGGAAGCCCCGTGAACCTTGAACGAGCGCTCGCCGCCGGAGATCGCCTCGGCGGCCACATCGTGTCGGGTCACGTCGACGGCACGGGTACCGTCTACGCGCTGCGCGACGAGTCCAATGCGCGCTTGGTGGTGATCAGTGCCCCGGCGTCGCTGTTGCCGATGGTCGCCACCAAGGGCAGCGTCGCCGTCGACGGCATCAGCCTCACAGTCGTTGACGTCGAGGGGTCTCGGTTCAGCGTCTCGCTCATACCGCATACGCTGCGCAGCACGACGGCAGGTGCCTGGGTTGAGGGAAGCGTTGTGAACCTCGAGGCCGACATCGTGGCGCGGTACGTGCGCAGGTTGCTGGACGCTGCTGCTCCCGCCGCTGTCAGTGGTCTCGTGTGATGCCGCTCGCCACCGTCGACGAAGCGATCGCGGACATCCGCGACGGCCGGTTCGTGATCATCGTCGACAACGAGGACCGCGAGAACGAGGGCGACCTGGCGATCGCCGCTGAGTGCATCACCCCGGAGGCGGTCAACTTCATGGCGACACACGGGCGCGGCCTCATTTGCGTGCCCTGCGAAGGGTGGCGGCTCGACGAGCTCGGCATGGGTGCGATGGTGGACGAGAACACCTCGCGCTTCGGCACGGCGTTCACCGTGAGTGTGGAAGCGATCGGTCACGGCGTCACCACCGGAATCAGCGCGTTCGACCGTGCTGCAACCATCCGGCTCTTGTGCGACGAGCACGCGCGCCCCGGCGACTTCGCACGGCCAGGTCATACTTTTCCGCTGCGGGCGGCGGCGGGTGGTGTGTTGGAGCGCGCCGGCCAGACTGAGGCCATCGTCGACCTCTGCAAGCTTGCTGGACGGTTCCCCGCAGGCGTGGTCTGCGAGATCATGCGCGACGACGGCCGCATGGCGCGGCGTCCAGACCTTGACGTCTTTTCTGCCAAACATGGCATCAAGATGGTGTCGGTCGACCAGCTCATCGCCCACAGGCGGCGCAACGAACGGCTGGTGATCCGCGGTGCGAGCACCACCATCCCCACGGAGCACGGGACTGTTGCGGTGCACGGCTTCGAGGACGTGATCACCCACGCCGCTCACGTGGCGCTGGTGTGGGGCGACCTGCGCGGGGACGAACCGGTGCTCGTCCGGGTGCACAGCGAATGCCTCACCGGCGACGTGTTCGGCTCTGAACGATGCGACTGCCGGGCGCAGCTGGAGAAGGCAGTGGCGATCATCGCGGCGGCCGGCCGCGGCGTGCTCGTGTACCTGCGCCAGGAGGGACGGGGCATCGGGCTCATGGACAAGCTGCGGGCATACGCCCTCCAGGACCAGGGTCTCGACACTGTCGAGGCCAACATCCGCCTGGGTCTGCCCGTCGACAGCCGCGACTACGGCATCGGCACGCAGATCCTGGCCGACCTGGGGATCCGCCGGATCGTCGTGCTGACCAACAACCCTAAGAAGTACTACGGCCTGGGCGGCTACGGCATCGAGGTCACCGCCCAGGTGCCGCTGGTGGTGCCGCCCACGGCGCACAACGCCCGGTACTTGGCGGCCAAGCGCGAGAAGCTGGGCCACCTGCTCGACCTGCCTGAGCTGGCCGAACAGTGAGCGGTGCCCGCACACCTGTGCGAGGATCGGGCCGTTGAACGGTCATCGTGAGATCAAAGGGACGCTCGACGGCACGGGCCTCCGGATCGGGGTCGTGGTCTCTCGCTTCAACGACCTGGTGACCAGCCGGCTCCTTGCCGGAGCCCTCGATGCGCTGGAACGGCACGGGCTCGTCGCCGAGAGGATCACGGTGGTGTGGGTCCCGGGGAGCTTCGAGATCGCTGCCGCCGCCCGCGACCTCGCGGAGCACGGCGGGGTTGACGCCGTGGTCTGCCTGGGGTGCGTGGTGCGCGGCGAAACCCCCCACTTCGACTACGTCGCCGGCGAGGCCGCCCGCGGCGTCGCCGCGGTGCACGGCGCGACCGGGGTGCCGGCCACGCTCGGCGTGCTGACCACCGAGACGGTGGAGCAAGCCCTGGACCGCGCCGGCGGCAAGCACGGGAACAAGGGAGCGGATGCGGCGGTGGCAGCGCTGGAGATGGCCTCCGTGCTGCAGCAGCTGCGGCGGCCTCGCCGCGCCGAGCGCGACGAAACGGGCTGAACGGGGCTTGCGGCGCCTAGCGCGGGGCTTTCGCGGCAGTCCGAAGACAGCGGGTGCAGACCCGTGCCCGGACCAGGCGGCCCTTGACCGTGACGTGCGCCGTCTGCAGATTGGGCATGAAACGGCGCTTGGTGTGCACCTTGGAGTGGCTCACGTTGTTGCCGCTCACGGGGCCCTTGCCGCAGATCTCGCAACGCTGGGACATCGGATGCTTTTCCTGGAAAGGCACGTCAAGGCGTGCCGGTGCGGAAGTCCTAGAATGCGGCCCGCCGCTGGGCGCAACCGCCCGCGGTTTGCACCGGCGCCGGGCTGCGAGAATACCACAGCGCCGGTTCCCGGCTTATGGAGACACGTGAAAGGCAAGGTCAGGACTCCTGACGCGCTCACCACGACGGCGTCCTTGGGCCGCATCGAGGTGTCGCCCCGGGTCGTCGCATCGATCGTGAGCCACGCGGCGAACGAGTGCTACGGCATCGTCGGCATGGCAGCGCGAGGGCTGCGAGACGGCATCGCCGAACGGCTCAACCGGGAGAACGCCCACCGCGGCGTGGGCGTCCAGGTCGTCCCTGGTGGCGTGGTCATCGAGCTGTACGTGATCGCCGAGTACGGCACGCGCATCAGCGAGGTCGCGCACAACCTGATGAGCGCGGTGCGCTACCACGTCGAAAAGACCCTCGGGCTGCCGGTCATCGCGGTGAACGTCAACGTGCAGGGCATCCACCTGGAGAACAACGGTGGCCGCCACTGAGCCTGCGGCCGGCCTCAGCGTGGTCCGGCCGTCGCTGACCGAGGTGGACGGCGAGCACCTCCTCGCCGGCCTGCGCAGCGCGCTGGCCTGGCTGGAGGCTAATCAGCAGGACATCAACGATCTCAACGTGTTCCCGGTGCCCGACGGCGACACCGGCTCGAACATGTACCTCACCCTGCGTTCGGCAGCTGAGGAAGCCCAGGACGCACCTGAGCCGGCGTCGGTGGACTCGGTGGCGGCGGCAGCGGCGCACGGCTCGCTCATGGGAGCCCGAGGCAACAGCGGCGTCATCCTCTCGCAGATCCTGCGGGGCTTCGCCCAGGGGCTGTCCGGCAAGGCCGCGGTGGACGCGCCCGGGGTGGCGGCGGCGCTGGGTGAGGCGTCGTCGGTGGCATACAGAGCTGTGATGAAGCCGACCGAGGGCACCATCCTCACGGTGGTGCGCGAGGCGGCCGTCGCGGCCAAGGCCGCCGCGGAGAGCAGCGACGACGTGCGCGTGGTCCTGGACCGTGCGGTGGCCGCGGCGCACCATGCGGTGGAGCGCACCACCGAGCAGCTGGCAGTGCTGCGCGAAGCCGGAGTGGTGGATGCCGGGGGCTTCGGGCTCGCCGTGATCCTGGAAGGACTCACCCGCGCCCTGGGGGAGTCGCAGTCCCGCCGCGCCAAGCTCTCGCCGGCCCGCCGGGTGGGCGAGCCGCCGGTGCGGCTGCCCCAGGGAGACAACGCGTCGGTGGCCCTGGAGGGGCGTCGCGGCGCGGCGGCGGTGGCGCCGCGCGAGGAGGGTTGGGGGTACTGCACGGAGTTCCTGCTCAGCGGCGAGGACCTGGACGTCGACGCCCTGCGCGAGGAGCTGGGATCGCTGGGCGACTCGGCATTGGTTGTCGGCGAGCCGACCCTCGTGCGGGTCCACGTCCACACCAACGACCCGGCCGCGCTGATCGGGGTGGCGGCCCGCCGCGGTGTGATGAGCAAGCTGAAGGTGGAGGACATGTCGGCCCAGCACCACGACGTGCTGGAGCGCGCCGCAGCCGACGACGGCACTGAGGGTGCGGCGGCGACAAAGGCCGTCGCCGTGGCGTCGGTGGCACCCGCCGACGGCTTCCGCGACATCCTGCGGAGCCTCGGTGCCGACACCGTGGTGCCGGGCGGCCAGACCATGAACCCCTCGATCGAGGACCTTCTCAACGGCGTGCGAGCCTGCAACGCGGAGTCGGTGCTGCTGCTGCCCAACAACGGCAACGTGATCCTCACGGCCGAGCAGGTGGACTCCCTGTCGGACGAAGTGGCCGTGCGGGTGGTGCCGACACGCAACTTGCCCCAGGGCATCGCTGCGCTGCTGGCCTTCGATCCGGCTGCCGGACTGGACGAGAACGCTCAGCGGATGGAGGAGGCGATGCGCGCGGTTCGGGGCGTCGAGATCACCCGTGCCGTCCGCGACAGCACCAGCAATGGCAAGGAGATCAAGACGGGCGACGTCATCGCCATCGTCGACGACGAGATCACCCACGTCGGCGACGCCTACCTCGAGGTCATCGACGCGGTGCTGGGGGCGGCATCACCGCAGCCTGAGCTGGTGACGGTGTATCGCGGCGTCGACGTCGCCGGCGAGGAGGCGAGCGCGCTGGTCGACGCCTTGCGCGAACGCCACCCGTCGATCGAGTACG
>JAFAJR010000166.1 GCA_019236085.1 Candidatus Dormiibacterota bacterium | reverse complement strand
AGAACCGCGTGCTGCCGGGCGCGCCGTGACGGAATCGGCGCTATTACGAACAGCAGGCCGAAGGTCATCTGCGAGGCTATGAATTACGTTACATTGGCATGCGGGCGGCGCGGCCGCCCCCAGGGCGGGAGAGGCACATGAGCGCGGCGAACTGGCGTGAGCTGAAGCGATGGGGGCGGCATCTGCGGCCGCTCGCGCTCCGGGTCAGCGCGTTCGCTGCGCTGCTGACGGCGGTCGCGGCCTGCAGCGGCGGCTGGCACGTCGGCAGCAACAGCAACGTCACCGATCCTGCGACCGTCGACTACCCGGTCTTCTACGTGAAGCGCACCGTGCCGGTGACCGCGACCGGCACGCTGCAGCAGGATGACCTGCGTCTCATGCGGCCCTTCACCGTCGCCACGCCGAAGGTCACCAGCACGACCCCGACCGCCGACCTTTATATGCGCGCCAGCGCCTCCCCGGCCGCCCCCGAGACCAACATCACCGCGCGGCTCACCGCCGGGCAGGTGTGGGACGTCAAGGACGTCGACACCTCGGCCGACGGCACGCGTGTCATCTTCGCGATGCGCGGTCCGCTCATGCCCAATCAGAAGGCCAAGGATCCACCCTCCTGGCGCATCTACGAGTACGTGATCGCGAGCGATACGCTGCACGCGGTCATCAATCCGGCGTCCGACCCGGACCCGCCGACCGTGAACGACGTCTCGCCCCATTACCTGGCGGACGGCCGCATCGTCTTCTCCACCACGCGGCAGACGCAGTCACAAGGCATCCTGCTCGATGAGGGTAAGCCGCAGTTCCCCGCCCAGGACGAGGCGCGGCAGGAGCCGGCTTTCGTGCTCGAGGTGATGAACGCCGACGGCACCGACGTGCACCAGATCAGCTTCAACCAGAGCCACGACCGCGATGCCACCATGCTCACCAACGGGCGCGTGCTGTGGACGCGCTGGGACAACGCCACCGGCCACGACGCCATGTCGCTGTACTCGGCCAACCCCGACGGCACCGACCTGCAGCTCTATTACGGCGCCAACAGCCACATGACCGGCACCAACAACAGCGTGGTCGAGTTCGTGCACCCGCACCAGCTGCTCGATGGCCGCATCATGGCGATCATGCGCCAGTACACCGGTGTCGATGACGGCGGCGACCTGGTGCTCATCGACGGCCAGCACTACGTCGAGAACACCCAGCCGCTCGCCGCGAATCCGACCCTCACCGGCCCGGCGCAGACCCCGGCCACCACCAACGATGTCATCACGATCCCCGGGCCCTCGCCGGGCGGCCGCTTCATCTCGGCCTATCCGCTGCTCGATGGCACCGGGCGCATCCTCGTCAGCTGGAGCCAGTGCCGGCTGCTCGACAACACGCAGAAGCCACCGACCATCGTGCCGTGCAACTCGACCAACCTGGCGCAGCCGAACGTGCAGACGGCGTTGCCGCTGTACAGCGTCTGGCTGTTCGACCCCACGCAGGGCACCATCCAGCCGATCATGCCGCCCGTGGAGGGCACCATGGTGAGCGATGTGGCGGTCGCCCAGCCGCGGCCGCCGCCGGCGGTCATCCAGGACAAGATCCCGGGCGTCGGCCTCGATGAGAACCTGCTGAACGCCGGCGTCGGCGTCATAGATATAAGGAGTGTCTACGACATCGACGGGGTCGATACCGCGGTGCCGAACATCGCCGCGGTCGCCGACCCGGTGCAGACACCGCCGAACACGCGCCCGGCGCGCTTCATCCGCCTCGAGAAGGCCGTGTCGATCCCGGACAAGAAGATCGTGAATCTTTCCAACGCCGCCTTCGGCGCGAGCAACTACATGATGGAGATCCTCGGCTACGCGCCGATCGAGCCCGACGGCTCGGTGCGCATCGAGGTGCCGGGCGATGTCGCCTTCCGCATGAGCGTGCTCGATGCCAACGCGCGCCGCATTACAGCGCCCCAGGGAGTGTGGCTGCAGCTGCAGCCCGGCGAGGTGGTCAATTGCAACGGCTGCCACCTGCCGCAGCAGGGCCTGCAGAATCCCAAATCGCACGGCCGGGCGGGCGTGTTCGCCTCGGCCTGGGCAGGCGCGGCCGTGAGCGGCGCGCCCTTTCCGCACACCATCGCCTCGGGAGCGGGGGCTTTCATCCCGCAGG
>JAFAJR010000059.1 GCA_019236085.1 Candidatus Dormiibacterota bacterium | reverse complement strand
GCCGCCCTCTTCGCGGTCCACAACGCAGATCGCCTCCACCACCACCGCGCCCGCCGTTCGTACCGCGGCCGCAGCCTGCAGGAAGGTTCCGCCCGTGGTGAGCGTGTCATCCACCAGCACCACGCGCTGTCCGGCGTGCAGCGGCGGTCCCTCAATGGCAGCCCCTGTCCCGTGCGATTTCGCCTCCTTGCGCACGATGAAGGCGTCAACAGGGCTCTCGCCGGCTCCGCTCAGTGCGGCAACTGCCGCAGCGATCGGATCCGCCCCAAGCGTGAGTCCACCGACGGCCGACACGCCCAGCTCTCGGCAGCGGTCCAGCACTGCGAGTGCGACGAGATACACGCCTCGTCCGAGCAGCGTCACCTGCTTGCCGTCGACGTAGTAGTCGCTCCGCCTGCCGCTGGTGAGCACGAAGTCGCCGAAGCGAAACGCACGTTGCAGCAGCAGGTCGTGCAGCTCGGCTCGCTGCTCGGTGTTCACTCAGGCGCCCAGCGCAGCACCGGCTGCCGGGCGGCCCGCACCTCGTCGACGCGCTCGACAGGAGTCTCGTGCGGCGCTGCCTGCACGAACGCGAGGTCTCGTTCGGCCTCGTCCACGATGGACGCGCAGATGCCGGCGAACGTGTCGAGGCTTCGCTTGGACTCCGTCTCGGTGGGCTCGAACATCAATGCCTCGGGCACCGTGGTGGGGAAGTAGACGGTGGGTGCGTACACGCCGTAGTCGAGCATCCGCTTGGCCACGTCCACCGCGCGAAGTCCCTCCACGCGCCCGCCCTTGGTGGTTGCCACGAACTCGTGCATGCACGGCGATGTCACGGCCATGGGAAAGAGGTCCCGCAGCTGCGCTTGGAGGTATCGGGCGTTGAGGACAGCGTCCTCCGCGACAGAATTGATCGTGGACCCGTACGCTCTGATGTAGGCATAGGCCCGCACCAGCATGCCGAAGTTCCCGTAGTAGGAACGCACCTTGCCGATGCTGCGCGGCCGGTCCTCATCGAGGAAGAACCGCTCGCCGTCCCGCTCCACCGTCGGCACCGGCAGGAAATCGACGAGCCGCGCTGCGACACCTACGGGTCCGGCGCCCGGTCCGCCGCCGCCGTGCGGGGTGGAGAACGTCTTGTGCAGGTTGAGATGCACGACGTCGAAGCCCATGTCGCCTGGACGAACCCTGCCCACAAGCGCGTTGAGGTTGGCACCATCGTAGTAGAGCAAAGCCCCGGCCTCGTGGGCCAGGCGCGAGATCTCCACGATCTCCGTCTCGAACACCCCGAGCGTGTTGGGGTTTGTGAGCATGATGGCAGCAACGTGCGGTCCCAGCTTGGTGGCGAAGTCAGTAACGTCGACGGTGCCGTCGTGGTTGCTCTTCACAGTGACGACAGCCATCCCCGACGCCGCCGCCGATGCTGGATTGGTGCCGTGCGCGGAGTCCGGCACCAGCACCGTGGTGCGTGACATGTCTCCCTTGGCCGCGTGGAATGCCTGGATCATGCGAAGGCCTGTCCATTCACCGTGCGCGCCTGCGGCTGGCTGCAAAGACATTCGCGCCATGCCCGTGATCGACGTCAGCAGCTGTTCCAGTTCCCACATCAGGCGCAGCGCACCCTGTACATCCTCGAGGTTCTGGTACGGGTGCAGGTTGGCAAAGCCGTCGAGCCACGCCACCTGCTCGTCGACCACCGGGTTGTACTTCATCGTGCACGAGCCGAGCGGATAGATGCCATGGTGCAGGTGGTGATTGCGCCGTGCCAGCCGCCCCATGTGCCGCGCCAGCACCGGCTCTGGAACCGCTGGGAGTGCCGCCGGGTCTGCGCGCAAGAACCCTTGCGGCACAAGGCTTTCGAGGCCCCCACCGGGGACACCCGGCTCGGGGAGCCGCGGTCCGGCGGACGTGTTGTCACTCAGCTCGAAGATGAGCGGCTCGTCGCCTGCCCAGCGCGGCTCCGTCGTGGGGACATCGCTCATACGGTGACTGCCACACGGGCTGGATGGCTGCGCGCAAAGGCAGCTGCGGCGTCGACGTAGCGCTCGATCGCACTCGGTGTGGTCAGCTCGGTGCAGCACACCAGGAGCTCGTCATCGCGATCGGGCTCGACGCGTGACAGAGGGAGCCCGGCGATGACGCCGCGGTCCCGCATCGATGCAGCAAACGCCGCGGCGGACGACGGGGTGCGCAGCGTGAACTCCCAGAGGAAGGGCGCTCCCGGCTGGGCCAGTGCGAATCCGTCAATTGCTGCGAGGCGGTCCGCGAGATGATGGGCGCGCATCGCGCTGATCTCGGCAATGCGCCGCATGCCGCCGGCGCCCATGTGAGCCATGTAAACGGTTGCCGCCAGCGCGATCAGCGCATGGTTGGTGCAGATGTTGGAAGTGGCGTGCTCGCGCCGGATGTGCTGCTCCCTGGCCTGCAGCGTCAGGGTGAAAGCGCGCCGGCCTGAATGGTCGACGGTCATGCCGACAAGCCGCCCCGGCATGCGCCGCACCAACGCCTGTCGCGCTGCGAGGTAACCGACGTGGGGACCGCCGAAGCTGGCCGGGATCCCGAGCGGCTGGCCGTCGCCCACGGCGATGTCGAAGCCGGCGTCGCCCGGAGGCACCAGCGCAGCGCAGGCGAAGAGGTCGGCAGCGCAGATTGCCAGCGCGCCGGCTGCGTGGGCCGCATCGGCCAGCGGAGCGAGGTCGAGCAGGGTGCCGTCGAATGCGGGCTGCTGCACCAGGAGCGCTGCGTGCTGGTCGGTCAACGCGTCTGTAGCCTGTGCTGCGCTGAGCGGGCCGCCGGCTGCTGCAACAACGTCGATCCCGATGCGCCGCCCAGCAGTGAATGTCTCCAGCACCCGCTGCGTCTCGGGGTGGATGGCGCCCGATACGAGCAGCCGGTCGCGCCCCGTGGCCTGCGCCGCCATGACGCATGCTTCCGCGGCCGCCGTGGCGCCGTCGTAGAGCGAAGCGTTTGCCACGTCCAGGCCGGTCAGGGCGCAGACCGCGGACTGGAACTCGAAGATCGTCTGCAGCGTGCCCTGCGACGCCTCGGCCTGGTACGGGGTGTACGCGGTGTAGAACTCCGGCCGGGATATGGACGCACGCACGATCGCCGGGCTGAAGCGCCGGTAGACGCCGGCGCCCAGGAAGCTGTCATAGCGTGACAGCGGGCGGTTGGCGGCGGCCAGGCCCTCGAGCTGGTCCACGAGCTCCTGCTCGCTCAGCGGCTCGGGAAGCTCGATGGCCGGGCTGCGAAGCTCGCGAGGGATCGACGTGAAGAGCTCATCGACGCTGCCCACCCCGATCCGCTCCAGCATCGCTGCCCGATCCTGGTCCGAATTCGGCAGGTACGCCACGAGGCAAAGTATGGCGGCAGCCCACGACACCTCGCGTTTGGCGCGGCCGGCCCTCGGTACAATGCATGGCGATGGCTAAGCGCGTCAGCACCGTGGGCGTCGATGACGTGGTCGCTGCGATCGAGACGGCCCGCGATAAGGTCATGAGCGACGAGGTGAAGAGCCTCGTGAAGCTCGGTCTGCCCAAGACCGTCGCCTACGAGATGGTCACTGCCCGCTACCGGCAGCGCGCCGAGGGCGAGGAGGGCGAGCCTGAGGCCGGCACCCGCTGGGCCGACATGAGCTAGCCACCGCTCATTTCCATCGCTGCCGGTGTCGGCTTCCTCCGCTCCTCGCTCACGTATGGCAAATACGCTCGCTCCGGTGCTCGTCGCCTCCTAGGCAGCGACGGCCTGAGCGGCGGCTGGGCCTCAGCTCAGGCAGTCCGCGCCGCTCGCGCCCTCCGTCCCCGGACGTACCACACCACGAGGGCGACGACGATGAGCACAGCCAGGACGATCGCAGCCTTGCCGATGGGGCCCGACACCTTGTCGTAGTTGGCGCCGATGGCGTAGCCGGCAGCGGTGAGCGCGCTGCACCAGATCGCCGCGCCGGCCAGGGAGAGGACGGCGAACCCCACGGGGTTGACGCGGTGCAGGCCGGCGGGGAACGAGACATAGGTCGTGAACACGGGCAGGAAGCGGCCGAAGAAGACAAGCGGGTAGCCGAAACGGCTGAATGCGCGCTGCGACAGCTCCAGGTGCGACTTTGAGATGCCGATGTGGCGTCCGGGCCCGAGCAGCAGGCGCTCGCCGAACAGCCGGGACAGCGTGTAGGCGATCAGCGCTCCGACCAGCGCCCCGAGTGAGCCGGCGACTACCACCCCGACGACGTTGAGGTGCCCGGTGGAGGCGAAGTAGCCCGCCAGCGGCATGGTCACTTCGCTGGGAAACGGGATGCCGCATTGGTTGACGACCATCAGCACGAAGACGGCCGCGATGCCGCCGTTGGTCACCCAGTTGGTGATCAGCTGTCCCACGGCGCTCGATTCTGAGGGATGCCCGCCGCCGGTGCGTCCACCATCATCGCGTTGCTGCGGGGTCCGAGGCGCGCGGCCCGGAGCCGTCGCCGCAGGCCTGCCCGGACCAGGAGGGCAGCCACGATCACTGCCGCCGGGACCAGGCTCTGCCATTCACGGGTGCCGAGCAACAAGCCCACGGGGACTGCGATGAGCACCACCGCGTCGTAGATGGAGCCGCGCATCGAGGTGAAGATGGCGGCGGGGACGGCGGCGACGGCGGTGACCGCCCCCGCAGCCGGCAATGCCACCAGCAGTCCCGATACCAGCGGGGCCAGGCCGCGGCCGCCACGGCGGAAGCCGAGGGGGAACGCGTCACCCACCACGCAGCCGGCGATGGCCGCGGCGACGAACCATCCCTGGGGCGCATAGAGCCGAGCGGCCAACCCCACGACGGCGCCCTTGAGCAGTTCCAGGATCAGCGCCAGCAATGCCGTCTGCGCCCCGGCAGCGCGCCAAGCATCGAAGGACCCGGTGCCGCCGGTGCCCCGCTGGCGCATGTCGACCCCGGTACGCCGCCGCACCAGCAGCCAGGCCACGGGCAGCGTGCCGACGGCGTAGCCGCAGACGAACGCCACGGCTCCGGCGATCACCCCAGGATCCATGAGCCCAGTGTGGGGCAAGCCCGACTACGCTGCGGCCGTGGCGCGTCTCCGCCCGTCCACCATCAACGAATGGCCGCAGCCGTTTGATGCACGCTACGAGCTGGACTGGAGCCGGGCCGACTACGGGCGCCGTCTGCTGCTCGAGCATCTCGACCAGTCCCACGACGGAGCCAGCCGCCGTGGGCCCGTGGTAACCCGCCAGGTGCGCCGCTTGCGCCGCTTCCTGCCGACGCCGCCGGCAGCGGTGCTCGACGCCGGCTGCGGCCCGGGGCTGTACGCGGTGCCGCTGGCGGCTGCCGGCTTCGATGTCACCGGTGTCGACGTCAACGCGGCAGCGCTGCGGCACGGCCGGACCCTGGCCCACTCCACGCGGTTGTCCGGCCGCGTCACGTTTCGGCGCGCCGACCTGCGTTCCCCGCTGGGGAGGGCGG
>JAFAJR010000375.1 GCA_019236085.1 Candidatus Dormiibacterota bacterium | reverse complement strand
AGGCCCATGCCCGTGCCCCCGTAGCGCCGCGTCGCCGTGTTGTCCACCTGGTAGAACCGCTCGAAGATGCGTTCAGCATCCTGAGGCGCGATGCCGATGCCGTGGTCACGGACCTCGATGCGCACCCGGCCGTCCCCATTGTCCTGCGCGGTGACGCTCACGCTGCCCTTGCCATCGCTGAACTTCACTGCGTTGTCGAGAAGTGCCCGCATCACCTGTCCGAACCGCTCGGGGTCAGCGAGGATGCGCAACCCCGCCGGCACCGCCACCTCCACCGGGATTGGCAGCCCGCTCTTGTAGCGCTCGGTCACCTGCTCGACGCACCGCTGCACCGCCTCGGTGAGGTCGACATCCACCGGCGTGATGTCGAGCGTCTCGGCGTTCACGGCGCTGAAGTCGATGATCGTCTCCACGATGTCGTACAGGTTGCGTGCCGCCACCTGGATGTCGTGCAGCGCATCGAGCTTCGGGGTGTCCTCCCACATCTCCCAGCACATCTCGAGCAGGTCGCTGAGCCCGATGATTGCGGTGAGCGGCGTGCGCAGCTCGTGCTGCACAGTTGACAGAAAGTCGTTCTTCATGGAGTCCAGCTGGCGCAAGCGCCGCACCGTCTCGCGCTCTTGCTCGAACAGCCGTGCATTCTCCATCGCCACGGCCGCGTTGTTGGCAAGAACGACCAGAACATCCTCCTCGTCCTCGGCGATCGGGCGGGTTGTCTTTTCGTTCACCACGCACAGGGCTCCGCCGACGCGGTCCTGGTAGAACATCGGCACCGCCACCAGCGAACCGCGGTCGGGGTTCGTCTCGCGGACCACGGCGCCACCCAGCACGTCGCTGAAATGCTCCCAGCCGTCGAACACCTGCGGCGACGTGTCCTCAGGGAACACGGCCTGCACGTGCAACGCATCGTCCTGCCGCGTCGCCAGCACGGCCATAGCCCCTTCGCCGGCGATGCCCGCCGCGGCGCGCACCACCTCGTTCTGCAGCGCCGCAACGCCACCCGTGGTGGTGGTCAAAGCCCGCGACACATTGCCCACGCGCTCAACGGCACTGTCCAGACGTTTGCGCGCGTCCTCGATCTCGGTGGTGTAGACACGGATGCTGTCCCGCATGCGGTTTACACCTGCTGCCAGGCGTCCCAGCTCGTCGTTGGAGCGCACAACAATCGGCGATGTGTAGTCACCGCCGGCGATGCGGGCCACGCCGCGTTCCAGGCGGCGGATCGGCCGGCGCACCACGATCTCGACGAACACGATGATGAGGAGGGTCAGCGCCAGCAGCACGAAGAGCGTGATCAATCCGAGCGTCAGCTCGTCGGTGGCCTCATCGCCAAGGAACTGGCTGAGGGGCACTTCGATGCCCAGGTAGCCGGCCACATGCCCGCCGCCCGGCGCGGCGACTGCTACGAAGCTGCCCGCCACCGCCTGAGTGGCGCCGCCCGAACCGGTGGGAGCGTTGTAGGTCGCGTGCACCAGGTCCTGGCCGGCCTGGATGCCGGTGGTGACATCGGACGGCGCCGAGCCGCTCGTGACTGCAACCCCCTGCTGGCGCAGCTCGAGACTTGGCTCGGCCGCCGGGATGAACGCCGTGGGGAATTGGAAGAGCGTCGCAAAGCGCTCCAGCTGCAGCCCCAGCGGCGCGATGTACGCCACGCTGCCGACCACCGTCAACCCGTTGGTCACCGGGACCGCCACCGAATATACGGGCAGGCCGTCGGAGAGAATCTCGAGGCCGCACGCCCCCGCTCCTTTGGCGAAGGCACACTGCGTGCCGCTCAGCGCGGCGGCGATGGCCTGCGAACCGTCGAAGACGGCGGCGTCCACGCCGCCCAGGTCAGGAGCTGCCCGGGTGTACAGCGGCTTACCCGCCGAATCGGTGATGACCAGCACCTCGGATTCCAGGTTGACCGGCGGGGAGCCGGCGAACAGAGCAGGCACTGCCCGCGACGGCACTGCGCCGGCCAACGCGGCGATCAGCGGCGTCTGCGCGGCAAGCCCCTTGGCGGTGGCGTAGGACTGCTCGCCAGTGAACTGCTCGAGCACCTCGCGCATCACCGCAACCCGGTTGTCCGAGTTGCTCAGCGCGCCGGCCCTGGTCTGGTTGTCCCGGCTGTAGAGGAGGTAGCCCCCCACGCTGCCGACGATCAGCAGGGCGAGCGCGATGCCACCCACCAACAGCTTGGCGGCGAACGACGAGCGAAGGCGCCGGATCACGGCTGCACCAACCGGCTCAGTCGGCCGGCGCCCTCAACCAGGTCCGCCGCAGCACCACCGCCACGGCGGCCAGGCCCAGCAGGTCGAGCAGCGCGAACAGCGGCCATATGAAGGGCGCCTTGCCGAAGTTGAAGGCAGCGCCCGGAGAGGCCAGCTGGATCGGTGGCGGCGGTGGCAGCGTGATGGCCCCGGCCGGGCCGGCCGCCGCGACCGGCGCAGCCGGAGGCCTCAGGACTGGGGGCGCCCCACCGCTTGCCGAACCCCCAGGCAATGTGGGGGCGGATGCCGAAGAAGACGGCCGGCTGGGGCGAGGTCCGCTGCTCCCGCTGGGCAGCGGTGGGGCCGGCGTCGCCGTGGGCACCGTGAGCAGATTGGGGAGGCACAGCGGCGGCACGCCCAGTCCAGGACACGGCGTTGGTGCAGGGCCGGTTCCGACGCAGAGGACCCCGAGCAGGCAGAGACCGCGCGGTGAAGCGGCCGAGGCGGCGGTCCCGGTCGAGCCGGCAGCGGCGACCAGGCACCCGGCGCCCCCGAGCGCCAACACCCAGCGCCGCCAGCGGGGCGTCCCGTTGCGCCGCATTGCACGATGATACGAGCCAGTCGGAGGCCGGACGAGCCACGGGGCGGTTACGACCGGCGCCGGGCGGCGAGCCGCGGTTCGGAGCCGCGCAGCAGTCTCCCGATGTTCGGCGCGTGGCGGACCACGATGAGAGCCGTGGCCAGCGCCGCGAACTGCAGGGGCGCGGTGTCGCCGGTGCGCCGGGCATGGATGGTGCCCCCAGCCACCGCCGAGACGGCGGCGCTCAGCGAGCCGACCGACACGGTGCGGCTCGCAGCGAGCGCGGCGAGGCCGCCCACGACGGGATAGGCGGCGACCTGGGGCGACACCGCGAGCATCGCGCCGAAGCCGGTGGCGACCCCCTTGCCGCCACGAAAGCGGGCGAACGCCGGCCAGCAGTGACCGATCATCGCGGCAAACCCGGCGACCACGGCGCCCCGGCGGTCGGCGCCCAAACGCCGGGCGAGCCCCACGGCAACCGCTCCTTTGGCGACGTCCAGTCCGAAGGTCAGCGCCGCAGCGCTGGGTCCGGCAAGGCGAAGCACGTTGGTCGTGCCGATGCTGCCGCTGCCCTGCTCGCGAACGTCCAGTCCGCGCACCGCCCTGCCGACGAGCAGGCCGACAGGGATCGAACCGATGGCGTAGCCGCAGGCGCACGCGGTGAGGTCCGCGCCAGGGCCTCGCATGCGCGGCAGTCTAGCCATCCGTCACAACGTCAGGCTCACGCGCCGCCAGTCCGGCGGCCGGGTTCAGCTCCCAGGCTCCGAGGCATTCCGGGCCTGCCGCCTCGAGCATCGCGGTCCGGCAGCGCTCCGAGGCGCGGCGCTCGCACAGCGCGACGACCGATCCGCCGAACCCTGCGCCGACCAATCTGGCACCAAACACCCCGTCGACCTTTGCGGCCGCCGAGACGACGGCGTCGAGGGCTGCGGTGCTCACCTCCATGAGGTCACGCAGGGAGGCATGGCTCTGCGACATCAGGCGTCCCAGCTCCGTGGCGTCGTCGTCTCGCAGCGCGACGACCGCCTGGTCGGACCGCGCCGTCTCCTCGATCACATGCCGCGCGAACGGCGAGGACCGATCGCCGCGAGCAAAGTCCAATTCCACCTGCTTTCGCCGCGAGCGGTAGCCTGCCCCGCCGACGTCGTGGCGCTCGCCGGTGGCGCACACGCAGAGCACGACGTCGTCCCAGGGCCACGAAAGAGGCGTCGCGCGCTGGGCGGCGCAGTCGACGAGGAGCGCCCCGTGCGGCGGCGCCTCGACCACCACGATGGGGTCGAGCGGACCGACAGGAATCCCGGCGAGGTCGCGCTCGGCGTGAAGCGCCGCGGCAATGAGGCTGCTTCGACTCATTGTCCGCCCGCAGAGCCGGAGCAATGCCGCCATCGTGGCGCATATGAGTGCAGCGCTCGAGGCAAGCCCCACAGCCTCCGGCAGGGTTGTTGTCACGTGTGTCTCGAACGGGGGCACGGCAATTCCCGCATCGCGAAGTGCGGCGGCAGCGCCGAAGATGCGGTCGCCGATGTCGCGCTGCGGCGTGGCATCGAGCGAGTCGCGCTGCACGCTTCGGCCGTTGCTGTGTGCGCTGAAGCGCCCGTCGCCGCTGCGCCGCACCGCTACGCGAATGGTCAGGTCCACGGCGACCGCCACGACGCGGCCACCCGCATAGTCGACGTGCTCGCCGACAATCGTGCAGCGCCCGGGCGCCACCGCCGCGGCAGGTCCGTCGTCAGCCGTCGGCGTAGACCTGATGAAACGGGTACCACTGCTCCGGATGGGCGCGCACGTCACGCTCGAGCACCGCAGCCAGCTGGGCCATGGTGTCTGCCTCCTCTCCGCGACTCACCGACATGGGCGCGCCGATAAAGAGCTGCCAGCGATTTCCCTGGCGCCAGCAGGCCACCGGGAGGATGGGTACATGCTGCGCCGCCGCGAGTCGCGCCGGCACCACGCTGACGACGACGGGGCCGCCGCAGTACTGCACGACGACTGTCGGTCCCGCCTCGGGAATGTCGACCATGAGTGCCACCTTGCGGCCCTGGTGCAGGGCGCGCACAAGGCCGCGCGCTGCTGCCGCCGGTGTGTGCAGGTCCAGTCCCTTCCGTCGCCGCGACACCATCACCAGCTGCGTCATCGCCTCAGATCCGATGGGGGCCAT
>JAFAJR010000238.1 GCA_019236085.1 Candidatus Dormiibacterota bacterium | reverse complement strand
GCGAATGCCGGATGATGAGCTCAGTGGCGGCCCGGGCCATTTCTCTGACGGGTTGCCGGATCGTGGTCAACTGCGGCCACACCATGGTAGCCACCGGCGCGTCATCGAACCCGACGACGGAGAGTTGCCTGGGCAACTCGAGGCCGCGCTGGCGCGCTGCGCAGATCACGGCAGCCGCCATGTCATCGTTGCTGGCGAACACGGCAGTCGGGCAGCTCGGCCCGCGCAACATGCGCTCCGCGCAGGCGAGCCCATCCGCAAAGATGAAATTCCCGGTCTTCACCCAGTGAGACTTGACGGCAACCCCGCGTGCGCGCATCTCATCGGTGAAGCCAAGGTAGCGTTGCTCCGTCGCCCCGTGCTCGGGCGCCCCGCGTATGAAGCCGATGGCGCGGTGTCCGAGATCGAGAAGGTGCGCCGTCATGCGGCGTGCCGCCATGCGATCGTCGATTCCCACGGATGGGGAGTCGCTCGGCTCGCGCTTCGGGGCGATGCGCACCGTCGGAATGGCGGCCTCGGCCAGCTTGCTCAGAATGAGGGGATGATCACTCAGCGGCGGCAGCAGAATGACGCCTTCCAGCCGCAACTGCCGCAGCAGCGTGTTCACCTGCCGTCCGACATCGGGGCTCGAGCTGTCCCACGGCTCGACCATGAGATGAAAGGCCGACTCGCGACAGCGCTGCACCGCACCGGCCTGAAATTCGCTCAGGTAGTCGCCGGGTTTGTCGCAGAACAGCCCGATCAGGAACGAACGGTCGCCGGCGAGGCCGCGCGCGTTGAGGTTCGGCCGGTAGTCGAGCTGCTCGATGGCCTTGAGAATCCGGTTGCGCGTGACATCGCGAACCGCAGGCTCCTCGTTCAGAACGCGCGACACGGTCTTCGATGAGACCTGAGCCAGATCGGCGACTTGTTGGATGGTGACCGAGGGAGGCCGAAGATCCTTCATTGCGATTGGGATCCGCTCGCGGAGCGATGGAAAATCTTGCGGGAATGCATGCGCATGCGCGGGCAGGGTGGGTCGGTCAACAAACTGACAGCGATGACAAAATCCGCACTTCCGCCACCGCGCGGCCGGTGTGCCCCCGCGTGCGGCCGCGCGCAGCGCGCGTCGCAAGCAACGGCCCGGCGGCCAAAAGGCGCCAGCACATACTCTTTCACGATTGCAGTTCCAACAGCGGCATGAGCGGTGTGAGGAAACGCTGGTAGTGACGCCAGCGTCCTACGGACGATCCAAACAGCTTCTGCCGCACCTGCCACTTGCTGGCCGTCACCACGGGGCGCGCCGTCAGATTGAACTCGAGACAGCGCGCATGCCATGGGACGCCGATGAACTCCAGCATTCTGCGAGTCCACGCCGGCAGGTCTGTCACGAGTCCTTCGTAGGGCACTTCCAGGATAGCCTCGGCGGGCAGTGCGGCTCGCCAGTGCTGCATGAGTCGTCGATACTCCCCGTAGTAGTGCGCCAGATCCTCCAGATCGTTGGAGTAGGTATTGGCCGCCTCAAAGTGCTGGAAGTAAATCGACATGCACGTGTCGATCGGATGGCGCAGCAGGTGAATGATCCGCGCACCGGGTAACGCCGCGTGTATCAGGCCGAGAAAGAGAAAGTTCGTCGGCAGCTTGTCCACCACCCGCAGAGCATCAGGCGACAACTCCCGCAGCGCCCGGAGGTAGCGATCGCCAAGGTCCGCAAGCCCGGCATCGCTCATGCTCATTGCCGTCATATTCGCGGCCGATGCGGTGGACACTACCGCGGTTCCAACCTCGCTCCAGAATGTCAGCTCGCCGGCGCCAAAAACCTGCGGATGCGAAGCGAGGATCTGTTCGGCGAGCGTGGTGCCCGAACGCAACATACCCACGATGAACACCGGTCGCGCCGATCGGTGCACCGCGGGGCGCTGGCGATTGACCCAACGTGCGTCATGCGCACGCATGATCAGGTCAACGGTCCGCGAGAGCGAACCACGGTCATGCGCAGGTCCGCAAATCCGGGCGAGCTCGTTGGCGCGCCGATAGTTGTCAAAGGCGCGCTCGAAATCGCCGACATCGTCGCAAAACTTCCCGATTGCATAGCGCACCAACAGCTCCCGTTGCGGCGGCATCCCCTCATCCACGAGGCGCTGCATCGCCGCCAGCCACGCCTCATCGGC
>JAFAJR010000151.1 GCA_019236085.1 Candidatus Dormiibacterota bacterium | reverse complement strand
TGGCGATGGAGCTGGAGCGGTTCCATCCCGACGTCGTGCACCTGTCACTCAGCTTCTCGCTGCTCGACGGCTGGATCCTCGCCGAGTGCCGCAGGCGGCGCATTCCCAGCGTGGTGACGGTGCACCTGCCCTACGCTGCGTCGTCATCGGCCCGGGGCCGGGTGCTGCGAGAGCTGTATCGGTTCCACGCCAGAGCAATGCTCAGCGCGGACCGGGTCATCGCGCTGTCGCCTGAGCAGTCCTCCCTGCTGTGCTCGGTCGGCTGTGATCCATCGCGCATCACGGTGCTGCCCAATAGCATCGACACAGCGGTATTCGCACCGGGAGTCTCAGCGCTGCGTGAGCGGCTCGGCGCCGACTTCTTCGTTGCGTATGCGGGGCGCCTGGATCCCGAGAAGCGCGTGCCGGCGCTTGTCGAATCCTTTCGCAGACAGCCGTGGAACAGCAGGTGCGCCCTGGTCATAGCCGGCAGCGGATCGCAGGAACGGCAGGTGCGCCGCGCCGCAGCGGATGACCCGCGCATCCATCTCCTGGGCACGGTGCCTTCCCGCGCCGAGATGGTCGACGTCCTGCGAGCTGCTGACGTCTTTGTGCTGCCGTCCACAGCAGCGGGCGTGTCGCTCTCCCTGCTGGAGGCGATGGCCTCGGGCTGCGCCGTGATCGCCACCGACGCCGGCGATGATGCGGCGGCGCTGGGTGATGCGGGGTTGTTGATCCCGGTGCGTCCGCTCGAGCCCGCGCTCAGCCGGGCGCTCAGCCGCCTGCACGACGACGCGGATGCGCGGCGCCGGCTCGGACTCGCCGGCCGTGCCCGGATCGTCTCCGGCTATTCGATGTCGCGGCGGGTCGACGACCTGCTTTCGCTGTACGAGAGCCTCGGGAGCGACGCGGCGGTCGCCGCGTGAGCCGGCGCCGCACCACGGCACCGGCGGCGCCGCCGATGGCGGCCATGAACACGTCGTTGTAGCCGCGATACAGGAGGCCGGCGGCCGCGCCCGACGCCACCGGCACGCCGTTGGTGGCCATGAGCACTGTGAGCAAGCCCTCAAAAGCGCCGAGCCCGCCCGGAAGGAAGCTCAATCCTGCGAGGACATAGCTGAGTGCCAGCACGAAGCTGGCGGCGATGAATGACACGCTGCTGACACCGATCGCCTGCAGCGCGAGATAGAAGAGCAGGTATGTGAGCACTGTCGCCGCGACGTTGAGGAGCAGCACGGGCACCACCGTCCACGACGTGAAGAGGAGCACGAATGTGGGCTGCAGCTGACGCAGCGGGCGGTCGAAACGGCGCAGCAGACGGACGCGCTCGACGACTCGCAGAGCCCAGTCGTATGCAGGGCGCCACAGCAGCACTGTGAAGATGCCGATGTGCGCCAGCACCATCAACACGACAAGCAGCGCGACGTCGAGACGCGAGGCAACGCGGGGCAGCACGCCGAGCCCCACGATGGTCATGAAGAGCAGCTCCTGGAATGCGATGGTGCCGGCGAGTGTTCCCGTGCCGGCCCCGCTGGGCTCGTTGCGCCGCACCATGGCGACGCGAGCCAGGTCGCCCATCGGCAGGAACACCATCACCTGGCCGGCGAATTCGATAGCCAGGCAGCGCGTCAACGAGATACGTTCGCCGATACGACGAAGCGATATCCACCAGGCGCTGCCTCGCGCAGCGTATGTGCCGATGGTGACCGGAACCATCAGCAATGCGACCTGCCAGCGGACGTGCCGCAGGACACCGGCGAGCTTCCCTGGATCGACCCCGATCACCAGGCCGGCGATGCCGAGCAGCGCGATCGTCTCCAGCCAATGACGCCGCAGGAACCGAAGGCCCGGGCCGAGCGCCCGGCGTCGCTGAGCCCAGCGCCAGGCCGAACGGCAGGCGTGCGCGAACGACTCGATGGCGTGGTTCATCGGTGTGCCACGGGCAGCGTACAGGCGGTGTACCGCTGAGCGAGGCGCGCCGCGGATCAGCCCGGAATCGTGTCCTGCTCGACCCAGCTGACCCCGCCGGTGTCGGTGCGAATCACCGTGATGTCTGGCGTGGTGAAGGGCGCGCATACCACCCAGCCGGTCGACTGCGTGACGAACGCCGATCCTAGTGGCCGGCCGAAACAGTCCACCGCCTGCTCAGCCGTCAGCGAGTTGTCGGCCTGCGATTCGGTGAGGTACGCAGGCGTCGCGCCGGCCGGTGTGTAGCCGACCCACACCGTCACCGACGGCGACACGATGCTGAGCGGGCCCGGGTACGACCCGGGCCCGGCGGGGACTGAGTTTCCGCTGTTCCACATGCCGCCGGCGTAGACCTGGGTGAAGGTCACACCGTCGTGCGACACCCAGGCGGCATTCGGCTGGCTGCCTGCGGCGCCGCCCATGTCGTGCGCCTGCACTGACACGGCATGCGGATAGCCGCACTGCAAACGGACCGCAGGGAAGGGGACCTCGCTGGTCGCCGTGTCGAGCACTGCCTTCCATGTGAGACCGAGGTCGGTGCTGTGGTACACGGTCTCCCCGGCTGCGATCCAGCCGTCGTTGCCACCCGGGAAGCAGAGCGACTGCACCTTGTACGGCACGGTGCTCATCAGCTGCCACGTCTGGCCGCCGTCGCTGCTCGAGAAGACGGTACAGGTGCTATAGACCACCCCGAAACCTTCGCTGTCGTTGACGAAGTGCACGGATGCCAGCGCTCCCTGCGAGGGTTCTCCGGCGAGATGCCAGCTGGTGCCGCCGTCGGTCGTTGCCAGCAGTCCGTTGGGTGCGACCACCCAGGCGTCGTTGTCGTCGATAGCGTCAATGCCCAGCGGGTTGCCGCCTGAGTACTCCGTGTGCCAGGTGGCACCACCGTCGTGCGAACTGATGATGTTTCCATTGGCCACCACCCACACGTGCTGCGTGCCGAGACCCTGCACGTCAGGCAGCACATCGACCTCGCCGCAGCTCGGTGAGGGAGGAAACGTGGCGAACGGCAGTGTCACTGTCGTCGGCTGCGGTGTGCTCGTGGTGCTGGGCGACGCCGTTGCCGACGCCGCCGGTGTCGGGCTGACACCGCCGGCGGGCGCGGGATGCGGCGCCGCCGCGTTGCGTGTGCTGAGGACGATGATCCCGGCGATCACGGCCGCGCCGATGGCCAGTCCGGCGGTGAGCTCGAAGCCTGTGCGCAGCGAGCCCCGGCCCCGAGCCGCGAACTGGCGGTCGGCGACGAAGGCATGGGCGCGGCGCAGCGCCTGCTCGTCGGCGTCGCTGAGCGGTGCTTGAGCAGCGGAGCGGGCGGTGGGGTCGTCCGGATCGTGGTTCATGGTGTTTCCTCTCGCACCGCCATCAGCGCGGTGCGCAAACCTTCACGAGCTCGCAGGAGCAGCTGTTTGGCGGCGGGCTCACTGCAGCCCAGGACGCGGGCGACGTCGGCGGTGGACAGGTCGGCGCTGTAGCGGAGCGAGAGCGCCAATCGGTGGCGGCGGGAGAGCCGCCGCATCGACGCGGCGAGCTCAGAGGACAGCGGCGGCTCATCGACCACTGAGTCGTCGCGCACCCAGAAGGCGGGCAGTGTGAGCCAGCGACGGCGCGGCCGCCGCGCCTCGTGGTACGCGATGGTCAGGAACCAGGGGCGGAAGTCGCCGCGACGCTGATTGCGGTGCCGCCACGCACGGATCGAAGCGTCCTGGATGATGTCCGCGGCCTCGTCAGGGGAGGCGCCGCAAGAGCGCACCAGGCGAAAAGCGGCCTCGAGCACGGCCTTCAGCTGCGCCGCGAACAGCGCCTCGGCTTCTGTGTCGACGTCTGCCACGGCTTCGCTGCTCCCTCGCTGCCACAGTGTTGCGTCCATCCGCCCGGTATGACCCGAGGACCCGAGCAAAGG
>JAFAJR010000396.1 GCA_019236085.1 Candidatus Dormiibacterota bacterium | reverse complement strand
CGGGCCGATGTGGATGTGCTCGTCAGCCAGCGGGTGATCGAGCTGCGAGCGCACGCTGTTGGTCTTGCTGATCTTCTTGCTCACCAGGCGCTCCCGCTCCAGCATGTTGAGGAAGTCGGTGTTGCCGCCGAAGTTGAGCTGGTACATGTTCTCGATCTCGACGCCGCGGTCGCGGAATAGACGGGTGAGGACGCGGTGCACGATGGTGGCACCCACCTGCGACTTGATGTCGTCACCGATGACCGGAACCCCGGCCTTGCGGAAGCGGTTCTGCCAGTACTCCTCGCGGGCGATGAACACCGGCATGCAGTTGACCAGCGCGCAGGGCGCGTCCAGCACCATCTCGGTGTACCAGCGGGTCGCCTCCTCACTGCCCACCGGCAGGTAGTTCACCACCACGTCGGTGCCGGTGTCCTTCAGGATCTGCACGATGTCGGCTGTCGATCCCGGCGCCTTGGTGATCACCTCGGACAGGTACTTCCCCAAGCCGTCGTGGGTCATGCCGCGCTCCACCTTGACCCCCAGCTTGGGCACGTCGCAGAACTTCACTGTGTTGTTCTGTCCACTGAAGATCGCCTGCGAAACGTCCTTGCCCACCTTGTCCGCGTCGATGTCAAAGGCGGCGCTGATCTCGATGTCCGAGATGTGGTAGCCGCCGAGGTCGACGTGCATGAGTCCCGGCACGACATCGTTGGGATCGGCGTGCTTGTAGTACTGCAGACCCTGCACGAACGACGACGCGCAGTTGCCCACGCCGATGATCGCGACTCTCACCTTTCTGCTCACGATGTGCCCTCGCTGATGGGGTTGGCGTTTGGGAGGTCCGCGGCCGGCAGGCCGGCGAACGAGACCAGCCGCGCAAAGCTGCGGAAATGCGCGGCGATGGCTTCGCGGTCGAGGCGGCAGAAGACCTCGCGGCCCTCCCGCCGGGTGCGGATGACCTGGGCCTTGCGCAGGATCCGCAGGTGCCAGCTCATGCGCGGCTGGCTGACCTGGCAGAACTCGGCGAGCTCGCTCACCCGCATCTCAGGCGTCAGCGCGAGCCGCTCCACGACGAGCAGCCGGGTGGGGTTGGCCAGCCCCTCGAAGTGGACCGACAGGTCGTGGGCGCCCGCCGCGATGCTCCCCGGGAGCGCCATGCGTGGCCGGCGCGAGACAGGAGCGGCCTGGTCGGATTGCATAAAGGAAGCTTTCATAAAGGATCCGTTATGCATCGTAGCCGAGGGCGGCGCCGTTTGGCAAGAGGTCCAATCAGTCTTCGTCGTCCGGCGCCGGGGCGTCGTCGCCGGGATCAGGCCGCTGGGGCAGGACCACCGTCAACAGGCGCAGCACCACGACGCACACCGCGACGACAACCACAAATCCGATTACAGCGACCACTGCGCCGAGCAGGATCGACGCAGCATCGGCCAGCACCGGCCCAGCATCGCATGCGGCCTAGCATGCTGATGATGAGCGGCACCCAACCTTCGCCTGACAGCGTCGTCACCACCCGGCGCGGCCGGGTTGTGTTCCGGGCGCGCCGCCCCGTCGCGCTTGTCGTGCCGCTGGCAGCTGTCACCGAGGTTGCCGGCGTGATCTGCCTCGTGGCCGGCGCCACAATCGGCTGGTTCATCGTGGCGGCCCCAGTCGCGGCGCTGCTGGTCACCGGCGCAGTGCTCCGCCCCTCGCTGGAGCTGACCCGCGATGGCTTGGTGCAGCGCCAATACCCCTTCAGCAGCCTGACCCGATGGGATGTGGTCGAGTCGGTTGGCATCACACGTGCCGGCAACCGGATCGTGCTCGGCTACAAGTTGACGCCGGGAACTCCCCCACCGCGGCGCCAGCCGGCGGCAGCGCTGCTGCGTGCTGCCGGCAAGCCGTATGACGGCGGCTACTTCGCGGATTCACTCGCCGGGGACCCCGCGGACATTCTCGGAGTCGTGCAGCGGTATCTCAACGATCCGTCGCTTCGCGAGTCGCTGCCTCCCACGCGGCGTTGAAGCTCCTCGAGCAACAGACGGTATTCCTGTCCGACTCGCTCCGGCGCGAACTCCGCGGCGCGCTCGGGGTTGCGTGACGCGGCGTCTGCACACAGTGCGCCGTCGCCAAGCATGCTCGTGATAGCCCGTGCGATGCCGTCGACATCGCCCACGCTGACGAGCTCGGCCACCGCGCCGCTGCACAGCTCTGGCAGCGCTGCGGTGTCTGCGGCAACGACAGGAAGCCCGCTGGCCATCGCTTCGACAACGGCGTAGCCGAACGTCTCCTGCGCTGACGGCAGGCAGAAGACATCAGCCTGCGCATGGAATGTGCGCACCGCTGCCGGCTCGAGGTGGCCGTGCAGGTAGCAGCGGTGCAGCGATGCCGCGTGGGTGGCGAGGCGGCGCAACTCCGGCCCGTCGCCGATGACGTCAAGCCGTGCCCCCGGCACCTGGCGTGCCACTGCCGGCCATGCCGCGAGCAGGTCTGCAACGCGCTTTCGCGGATAGAGGTGAGCCACACAGAGGACCCGGGTGCCGTCACGCTGCAGCGGCGGAAGAGCATCCCGCCAGCGCTGGACATCGAACGGCTCGGGGATGACGGCTATGCGCTGCGGCGTCACGCCGTACAGCGCTGCGGTCGCGGCTGCGGCGAACCGTGACGGCGCCACAACCATCGTTGCAGAGCGTGCGCCCGCTGCCTCCCAGCGAGCGTGCAGTCCGATCAGGCCACGGGTCACACCGCGCTCATAGTCGGCGGCACCGCCGTACAGCGCTTTCACAAGTGCCACAAACGGGGTCCCATGGGCGGCGGCAGCTGCGTACCCGTCGCCGTTGACGCCGAGCAGCATGTCGTAACCGCTGAGGACATGCTTGTCGAGCGAACGGTTGAACCGCCATCGCGCCAACGTCGCTCCGCCGCGGCGATGCCGCGGACGTATGACGCTTGCCTCGACGCCTTCAGAACGCAACGCCGCCCGCAGCGCCGTCACTGCAACCGCGGTGCCAGACCCCGCTGCTACGTTGCCCGGGCCGCTGTCGATGAGCGCAACACGCATCAACGAGGCATCGTAGGTCCGCGGGTCGGATGGCACAGCGCTGTACGGCTACGGCGCAGCCATCACCGTCACGCCCCGGCGAACGTCGCCGGTTAGACTGCGGCTCCCGGCAGGCGCACACGGCGCAGCGTCGATGTCAGCACCTATATTGCAGGTGCGGCCCAGGGTAGCCAAGTGGCTAAGGCAGCGGTCTGTAAAACCGTGTATCGATGGTTCGAATCCATCCCCTGGGACCACAGCGCCTGTTGCGGCTGTTTGTCGAAGGGTATAGCGGCCGTTACCTGTTGAACGCTCGCGTGGTCTCATCGATGTGCGACTCCCCGCGCCGGCCGCAAGCGTGGTCGCCGTGACCGCGACACTGCTGTCGGGCTGCGCCGTCGCGCATCCCTCGTCCAGTTCGCCGGTTTCGGCGTCCGCGCGACCCTTGTTCACCGTCCCCGCCGGCGCTGTGGCGTGGGCGCCGTTGCCATTCGAACCATATCTCCCAGCCCCGCTGCCGACTCCAACGCCGGCACCGGCACCCACATGCGGCACCTCACAGCTCGCGGTCTCCGGCCTCGATGCGGTGGGTGCCACGGGCAACGACGGTGTGGTTGTGGAGCTGACCAACAGCAGCAACAGGACCTGCTTCGCCCGCAACTATCCCCGGGTGACCCTGCTGGGGCCCGGGCATGGGCGCCTCATTGCGGCCTCGGGCGGGTTCTTCGACGCGGCAACGCCGAGCGGCGACGTCAGTCCGGGAGCCCGGGCAGCGTTCATCGTGAGCGGCTCGTGGAATTGCTCGTCGCAGGCCAACTCGCCGCACGCGTCGCAGCTCATCGCATCACTGCCCGGGGGCGGCCTTGTCAGCGTGGCCCTCCCCGGCGGCTACGCGCCGGGCAGCAATGCGTTGCTGCTCACGGTCCCGACATCGTGCGGGGTGTGGGCGACACATGTCTATCCCTACCCGGTGGCTCAACCGACGTCACCACTCGACCCGCTCGCAGCTCTGCGCCCCGCGATACTCGCCCCGACAACCATCGAGATCAGCAGTCCGCTCGTGTACGTCATCAGTCTCAGCAATCCGACCAACGCGAGTATCTCCCTCAATCCCTGCCGCGGCTATGTGCAGACGTTCGACGGCATGAAGACGTCATCGTTCGAGTACGAGCTCAACTGTGCTGACGCGAAACCCATCGCACCGGGAAGCGACGAGTCGTTCGTCATCGAGATGCCCTCCTATCCCGCGTCCACAGGGTCGCATCAAGTGTGCTGGGAGCTGGACGGCGAGGAGCTCAACGAAGCCCCGCTATGCGCCTACGTGACAATGGTCAACTGACGCCTACGGCGTCAGCACGACCTTCAACGCCTCTCGCGAGCTGAACAGCTCGTACCCGCGCACACCGTCGCCGAGCTTCATGCGGTGCGAGATGATCTCCTCCGGGTGTGCTGCGCCGTCAGCGATCATGCGCAGCGCCTCGTCCCAGCGTCCGATCACGTTGGCGGTGCCGCAGAACTTGAGGTCGATGGCTCGCACGAACGCCATGTTCAGTGGCAGCGGCAGCTCGGGATCGCTGTGCACACCGATGACGCTGATGCGCCCGCCGGCGCGCACCATGTCGGTGGCGTCGAGCAAGGCCGGAATCAGACCCACGCATTCCAGCACTGCATCGGTGCCCCGGCCGTCCGTGGCGTCCTGGATGTACGACGGCGCATGCACAGCGCTCGCGTCGACGGGTTCGGCGCCGAACGTCTGCGCCATCTCGAGTCGCTGCGACACCGTGTCGACGGCGAAGATATGGCTGGGTTGGAACGCCTGTGCGGCCTGGATCGCCATCAAGCCTACCGGGCCGCAGCCGATCACTGTCACCGTGTCGCCGGGTGCGATCCGTGCCTCGACAGCGCAGTCCAGCCCGGTCGTGAAGATGTCCCCGGCGAAGAGCGCGCGCTCGTCGCTCAGGGCCGGGTCCACTGCGTGCAGCACGAGGTCGGCGTTGGGGACGCGGACGTACTCGGCCTGGGCACCGTTGACGTCGCCGAAGAACGAGCCATAGCCGAAGACCCGCTGATCGGGGCACCGCGAGAAGAATCCCTTGCGGCAGAACCAGCACTCGCCGCAGGGGATGGTGAACGACCCCACCACGCGGTCGCCCTCAGTGAAACGCGTCACTCCGCGGCCCACCGCCTCGACACTTCCCATGAACTCGTGGCCCAGGACGCTGCCCGGCGTCATGCCCGGAATCCTTCCGTGCACCACGTGAAGGTCGCTGCCGCAGATCGCGGTGGTGCTGATCTTCACGAGCGCATCGCCGTCGCCTTCGACTGCCGGCTTGGGAACGTCGGCGAGCCCGACGCGACCGAAGTCCTCGAAGACCAGCGCCTGCATCTGCGCCTACTCCGCGGCCGGCCGCCGGGGTGTGCCGGGATCGTCCTCGGCGGCCCGCCGCTGATTCACGCGGTCGCGCAGCTCGCTGTCGATGTCGCCCCCGCTCTCGGCGTCGCGCCGAAGCCAGAAGGGAATGCGGTCCGGCTCTCCCGCCGCAGCAGCCTTGTCCTGCGCCTCGAGGTAGGCGCGTAGTGCGGCATCGACTGCCACATCCAATCCAGCCCCGCCCTCGGTGAGCCGCTGGGCCAGGTCCGAGTCGACCAGCACCGCGTTCGGCGGCGGCCCGGGAGCGGGCTTGGCGCCGAAGAGCCGACCCAGCCACGACATGGCGGCCAGTCTATCCAGACGCCGATGTCCCTCAGGCGGCCGTGATCGCGCGGTAGTGTTGGCCGGTGGCCACGAGGACGGCGCCGCGCATGGCGTGGACGGGCAACGACGAGGCTGACCGGCTGGTCAGCGACGATCCGGCGGCGCTGCTCATCGGCTT
>JAFAJR010000253.1 GCA_019236085.1 Candidatus Dormiibacterota bacterium | reverse complement strand
CCGGTGACGGTGGAGAGCCAGATCATCGAGCAGGCACGAGACCTCATCCACTCGTGAACGGCGACCGCGTGCATCTGCTTCATGAGGCGCGGCTGCGCCTGGACCGTGTGGAGCTTGCGCTGCACCGGTTGCTGCACCAATCGCGCAGGCTGGCTGAGGCGAGGGCGGTGCATCCCACCAGGACGCGTGGCACCTCGCACGACGCTCTGACCGACGCAAGGAGCGCGCTCGTGCTGGCGCACCTCGCCCCCCGAAGCGACCCTCGCTACCTTGCGACCAGGGCCGGCATTGGTGCTGCGCTGCTGTGTGTGCGAGGCACCCGCCGGGCGGCGTCGTGGACGCTCGGCCGACTGCGCGACGCCATGCGCCGATCTCGATGACCGGCAGGCGCCCGCTCGTCATCGACTGTCAACTGCTGCAAACACCCGCGCGCGAACGTGGCATGGGACGCTACGCCGTCAGCCTGCTGCGTGCTGCGGCCGCCCAAGGCTACTTGGCAGGAACCGACGTCGCCTTCCTGTTCAGCTCCAATCTCCCCCTGCTGGACTCGTTCGGCTCCACGCTGCGAGACCTCCGGCGGGACGCGGCAGTGATCAAGTTGCCGCTACCCGCAGCGGACGCGCGCGGCGGCACGCCGCGCCAGCACCGGGTCGCCCGTTCTCTGATCGACGCGGAGCTGCAGCGGCGCTACCGTGACGCGGCCAGCGTCGATTTTCTGATCCTCTCACTGTTCACCTTCGAGTACTGCGCGGTGTTTCCCAGCTTGGCCCGCAAGCTGCTCCTTCACTTCGACCTGATCCCGCTCGCCATGTGGGACATGTACAAGCGGACCTTCCCAGCCGACGTCTACTTCCGCCGTTATGCGACGCTGCTGGAGGCCGACGACATCCTTACGATCTCGCGCGCCTCAGCGGATGACCTGGCCGCTCGGTTGGGGGTGGAGCGGTCACGTGTGACGGTGATCGACGGGGCGCATTTCGAACACGAGGCTGGCGCCTCCGAAAGCGCATCGGTCCCGATGCGCCCCTTTGCCTTGATGCCCACCGCGGACCTCCCGCACAAGAACAACGAGCTGGCTGCACAGGCATTCGAGTTGTTCAACAGCACGCAGACGAAGCCCTGGACCCTGGTTGTCACGTCGCCGATGAGTGCGTCAAGCCGGCTGCGCCTCCAGGAGGTGTGCCCCGGCGCGCAGTTCACCGGGCATGTGGACGACGCCACGCTTGCCGCGCTGTACCGCGAGGCGGGAATCGTCTACGTGGCCTCGCTGATCGAGGGGCTGGGCATGCCGGTGCTCGAAGCAGTCGCAGCCGAACGCCCGGTGTGCTGCTCGCGGATCCCGGTGTTCGAAGAGATGTCGAAGCGCGCGTTTTACCTCTTCGACCCGGCCGACACAACGAGCATGCGGCGCTCCCTACAGAGGGCGGCGCGTGCCGACGGTTGGGAGGCGAAGCAGCGCAGCTACGCGGCGGTCACCTCCCGCTACACCTGGGAGCGTTCTGCGCGCCTGTTCGCCGAGAGGCTGGGATCCATACCGGAGTCCCGGCCGCAGCACACCGGCCAGCGCTGGGCGGTGCTCTGCGCCAACCCACGCACCGGGGCGCAGAGCGGCGAGGTCATGCAATATCTGGCCGCCGCGCTCATGGATCGCGTGCATGTCACGTTCTTTCTGGACTCCGGGGGAAGCCGCGGTGCTGGACACGCGTCGTTCATTGAGCACGTCCTGCAGACACACGACATCGAGGAGTTCACGTGGCGGCGGTTCCGGCGCTTTGACGAAGTGGTCTACGTCCTCGACGAGTCGCCCTTCACTGTCGATGTGATGAAACGTGCGCTGGCCATGCCGGGGAGGCTGCTCCTGCTCAGCCCAGGCGCCGGCGGCGCTGCTGCGGACGCGACCCTGCCTCGCAGCCGGCGTCTGCCGGCAGCAACCCGCGACATGACGGCGCGGCTGGGACGTGATGAACCCTCAGCCGGCCTGCTCTCGCTGCTGGTGAACTCTCAGCGCTTGGTCGTCGCTCCTGACGATGACGTCGCGGAACACGTCCGCTCGCTGCTGGTGGCGCGCATCCCTGTGGTGCGCATGCGAATGCCGTCAGCAGTCCCGGAACAGCGCGCCGGCGACGATCCCGCCGCGACGGCAGGTGCCCTGGTCACGGCGTTCAGCAATGCACGGAGCGCGAACGATGGACTTGCAGCCTATCTTCGCAAGGCGCGGTGGGCGCGGCGTCGTGACATCAAAGCGCTGGTGGCAGCGGCTAGCCACAATGGCTGAGCGCGTCCTGATGGTTGGTGCGTACCCCATCGAGAATGCCATCGGCGGCGGTCAGATGCGCGCCCGGGCGTTGCGCGATCGCTACCTGGCGCGTGGCCTCGAGGTCCGTTACTGCGGCGTGTTCTACAAGGGCTTCTACGATAGCTGGAGCCGCGACGACATCCCCGTCGGTCCTGAGGGTGAGGAGCAGATACGGCACTCGCCGTGGACGGGTGACGTCATCTGCTCTGAGCAACTGCACCGGGACCCCGGCATGCGGCGGCGGTTC
>JAFAJR010000251.1 GCA_019236085.1 Candidatus Dormiibacterota bacterium | reverse complement strand
GAGTAACCCGGTCCTCGCTCGGGCTCCGGCCGATACCATCGGCCGCGATGACCACCGACGAACGGCTCGCGCTCATCGAGCGCAACGCCGCCGAGGTGCTGGGCCGGGACGACCTGCGGCGCCTGCTCGCCGAGGACGCTCAGCTCCAGCACTACATCGGATACGAGATCTCGGGACGTGTGCATCTCGGCTCGATCGTCGGCATGGCCAAGGTGCGCGATCTGCAACAGGCCGGCGTGCGCTGCCGGGTATTCCTCGCCGACTGGCACACATGGATCAACGACAAGCTCGGTGGCGACCGTGACGTGATCCGGCGCGTCGCGTCCGGATACTTCGCGGAAGCGAACAAGGCGGCACTGATGTGCGTCGGCGGCGATGTGGCCGGGCTCGAGGTTGTGCTGGCAAGCGACCTCTATCTCACGACGCCGGATTATTGGGCGACGGTCATCGAAGTGAGCAAGAACACGTCTCTGGCTCGCATGCAGCGCAGCATCAGCATCCTGGGACGCCAGGAAGGTGAACAGGTGGACTTCGCAAAGCTCATCTACCCGGCGATGCAGGCGGCCGATATCTTCGCCCAGCACGTGTCGATAGCTCATGCCGGCATGGACCAGCGCAAGGCTCACGTCATCGCTCGCGACGTCGCACTGCAACTGCGCGTCAGCCCGCTGCGAGCACCGTCGGGTGCCGCCGTCAAGCCGGCGGCGGTGCACCATCCGCTGATCCTCGGCTTGCGCAAACCGCCGCAATGGCCCGTGCCCGACGAGAGCCTCCGTGACGTGTACGCCGACATGAAGATGAGCAAGTCGGATCCGCAGGCAGCAGTGTTCGTGCACGACTCGCCGGACGACATCCGCGCCAAGGTGCGCCGCGCCTTCTGCCCGCCAGACAGCGCCGACTTCAACCCGGTGATGGATTGGATCGACAAGCTGGTGTTCGGTGTCATCGGTGGTCCGCTGCAGGTGCAGCGCAGCGCCCAAAACGGCGGCGACGTCAGCTTCGACTCGTTCAATGACGTTCGCGAAGCCTATCTGGGCGGAACATTGCATCCCATGGATGCGAAGGAAGCGCTGAGCACAGCAATCATCGACCTGCTCGAGCCGGCGCGCCGGCACTTCGCGCAGCCGGAGATCGCGGCCATGCTCGAGGAACTTGAGCGGGTCTCCTGACTCCGGTGCAGCGCGCGTTCGCGTGGCGACCGCCGCCGACCGCATCTCGCTCGCCGGTTTGCGCTGGCGGTGGCGGGTGGAAGAGCGCGGCGAGCAGGGCATGGATCGTGAATCGTTCATCGCGGCCTTCGTCGCGTGGGCGGAATCACACGAATCGACTCACACGGCGTTCGTCGCCGAGGCTGGTGACAATGCCGCAGGCATGGCGTGGCTCAACACCTTCCACCGCATACCCGGACCGCAGCGCTGGGACCGCCGCGCCGGCAACGTGCAGAGTGTGTACGTGCTGCCGCAGTGGCGCAACCGGGGAGTCGGCGCGCTACTGATGCATGCCGTGATCGCCGAGGCGCGGACCGCAGGGCTGGAGTACCTCGCCGTGCACATCGCGGACCGAGCTGAGCAGTTCTACCGTCGCCTAGGATTCATCCAGCGCGACGATGCGCTCGAGCTCGACCTGCGAGGAGAACAGCGATAGCCGATCTCATCTACACCACGAACGTCTCGCTCGACGGCTACATCGAGGACAGCGACGGCCGGTTCGACTGGGGTGAACCCGACGAAGAGGTGCATTCGTTCATCCGGGAGCTCGAAGCGCCGGCGGGGACATACCTGTACGGCCGCCGGCTGTACGAGACCATGCGCTCCTGGGAAACAGCGGAACCGGATGAAGCCTACACTCGCGAATTCGCCGAGATGTGGCGTGCTGCGGACAAGGTGGTGTATTCACGCAGCCTCGACGCGGTGACCACCGCGAGGACGCGGCTGGAACACGAGTTCGATGCGAACTCGGTGCGACGCATGAAGGATGCTGCTGCGCGACGCCTCACCATCGGCGGCGCAAACCTAGCCAGTCAGGCGTTCGCGGCTGGGCTCGTTGACGAGCTTCGCTTGCTGATCCGCCCCGTGATCCTCGGCGGCGGCAAGCCCTGGCTGACGGGTGGGGTGAACCTGCGGCTGCGGTTGACTGACACGCGGCACTTCGCGAGCGGCGTCGTTTACTTGAGCTACCGCCCAGGCGGCGGCTGACCTCAGCGCAGCAGGCCCAACGCCTCCTGCACGCGGTCCAGCGTCGCCGCCGCCACGGCTTCGGCGCGCGCCGACGACGCACGCAGCTGCTGCTGCAGCGATTCGGGGTCGCTCAGCAACTCCGCAGCGCGCTGCTGGATCGGCGTCAGCACATCGATGATCGCGTCAGCGGTTTCCCCGTTCAGCTCGCCGTAGCGCTTACCGCGGAAGTGATCGAGTGCGACATCATGCGAGATGTCGCGCAGCGCCGCGTAGATATCGACGAGGTTGGCCACACCGTCACCTAGTGGCTCCAACACTGCGGGTT
>JAFAJR010000012.1 GCA_019236085.1 Candidatus Dormiibacterota bacterium | reverse complement strand
CGAGGCGCGCGCCAGCAGCGACCCCCTCAGCGGGTTCTTCGTCTGCCGTCGGCGTGTCGTCGACGGCATCGAGTTCCGCCCGGTCGGCTTCAAGATCCTGCTGGAGCTGCTGGTCTGTGTGCCCCACCTGAAGGTCGCGGACGTCGCGGTCCGGCAGGAGCGCCGTGCCGCAGGGGACAGCAAGGCCAGCCTGCGTCAGGGCCTGCTCTACGCCGGTCACCTGCGGTCGCTGTTCGTGGACGTGCCGGGCTCGGCGCGGCGCTGGAAGTTCGCCCTGGTGGGCGCGTCGGGCCTGGCGATCTTCCTGCCGCTGCTCTGGGCGTTCGCCGTCCCCGGCGGCTTTCCGCCCTTGCTCGCCTTCCTTCCCGCGTTCGCCCTGAGCCTGGCCTGGAACGGCGTCCTCAACTGGCGCTGGACCTTCGCCGACCAGCGCGCCGAGCTGGTGGGCGCCCGCCGCTACGCCGACCTCGCGGTGCTGTCCGGCTGCCTCGTCTTCGGCGTCTTCGCGCTGCTGGTCACCGCCGTGCACGTCCCGGTCCTCGCCGCCGGTGCCGCGGCAGCGGCGGCCGGCATGACCAGCAATGCGGTGCTCAACCGCCGCAGCGTCGCCGAGCGGCCGTCGGTCTGGGCAGGGATCGCCACCGATCAGGCCGTGCAAGCAATCCTCTCCCGCCTCGCATCGCTGGTGGGGGCCGGCCGCGCCTTCATTCTTCCCGCCGGCGCCCTCCGGGCACCGGGGGTTCCTGCCGGTGTCCTGCAGCACGTGACCCTGACCCGCCACCCGCTGCTCCTCACCGAGGCGCCGTCGCACCGGGCACAGCGGCGCAGCAACATCGACGCCACCTCGCTGCTGCTGCTGCCGGTTGTGGACGGCGACCGCGTCGCCGCCGTGGTGGTCTGCGAGCGGCAGGCCCCCCGAGGCTTCGACCCGGCGGCGCTGGACGCAGCCACCCGGCTCATCGCAGACCTGCTGCCACTGCTCGCCGAAAGCGAGGCTCACCCGGAGCCACGGCAGCACCGGACACAGCCGGAGCCCCGCCCGGCACGCTGACCCGGTCGCAGGTGCGCCACCATTGCGGCGCCGTGCTCATCTCGCTCCCCCGGCACGCCGGCAGATCCGCGACACGCGCTCTGCTGCTGCTGGCCGGGCTGGCGGCGGCAGCATCGCTCCGGACGCTGATCGGTCGCCCCGACCCGGCTGCATCGCTCCCCGCCGCGCTGCTCTTCGCGGGCTTGCTCAGTGCATTGGCGGCTGCAACCGGGGTGCGCCCCGCCAGACCCCGTATCCAGCACCTCGTTGCCGGAGCCGCCGCCGGCCTCGCGCTCTTCGCGGTGTGGGCCACGGTCACGGGCTCATGGATCGTCATCCGTCCCGAGGCGCCCAGAGCGGAGCTGCTCGTGTGGTCGGTGGTTGTGTCCCTGGTTGCGGTCGCCGAGGAGGTGCTGCTCCGCGGGGCACTGTTCTCAGCGGTCGCCGCCGCCGGCGGGGAGGCCGCGGCGCTGGTCGCCACGAGCCTCGCCTTCGCCCTGATCCATGTGCCGCTATACGGCTGGCAGGCGGTGCCCGTCGATCTCGGCATCGGGTTCGTCCTGGGCTCGCTGCGCCTGCTGAGCGGCGGCGTGGCCGCGCCGGCGGCCGCTCATGCGCTGCTCGACCTGCTCGCCGGCTGCCTCTGATGAATCGGCGCGTGGCTCTCGCCCTGCTGGCGCTGCCGACGGCGGCGCTGGCCGCCGTCTGGCACGCGCTGCCCGCCGCGTCGCCGCCGCTCTACGACGGGGTGTGCCTCTCAGACCCCTACCGGCTGCTGGGACACACCCCGGCGCCCAACGCCGCGAGCCACGTCTTCGGCCCGGTCTCGGACGACAACTTCATGCCGTCCGAGCTCACCAGCGACGGAACCTTGATGGTGGGCGACCCGAGGTACGAAAACCCCCCGCAGGCTGACGTGCTTCTCACCACGGGGACGCTCGTGTCACCCACGGAGCCGTTCACGCTCAGCATCACCCCGGTGCCGTCACCGGCAACTCTGCCCGCCGGATGGACGCTGGACGGCAACGTCTACCGCGTCGGGGCGGTGACCAGCTCCGGCGTGCAGCTGCAACCGCAGTCCAAGGATCCGGCGACGGTCCTGCTGCGGGCCACCGCGTCCAACCCGCCGAAGACGCTGTTCGTCTTGTACGGCGGCACCTGGACGCGGCTGCAGACGGTGAACGCCGGCTGTGGCGACACCTTCGAGGGTGTGTCCAAGACCTTTGGCGACTTCGCGCTCTTCGACCAGAGAGCCGGCGGACCGGCACCGCCCTCCGGTGGCGGCGCCCCGGTCATCCCCATCGTGGTGGCTCTCGCCGTCGTGGTGGCCCTCACGTTCGGCGGCCTGCTCTACCTCAACCGGACCCCGGGACGCTGACGCTCAGAGCCTGACGGCGGGAGTCTGGAGCCAGCCTTCCAGCTCGACGAGCCAGCGCTCTCCCGGCGGCCCCATGCCGGAGAGCGGCAGGCCGGCGCGCTGCAGCAGGCTGCGACGGGGCTGCATGCGCTGCACCTTGCGGTGGGGCAGGCTCGCCAGGTCCTGAGCGGCGCCGAGGGCTGCGTCCTCGTCATCGGCGGTGCCGTCGACCAGCCCGAGGTCGACCGCGTCTGCGCCCAGCCACACCTCGCCGGTGGTCACGCGTTCCAGGGCGGGCCCGTCGAAACCCCGGGCCAGGGCGACTGCGCCGGTGAACCGCCGGAAGACCGCCTGGACCAGCTGGTCCTCCTTCGCCAGGTCGTCGGGCTCCGGCTCACGCCAGGGCGCGCCGAGGTCCTTGAAGCGCCCAGTCTTGGTGACGACGACCCGGGCGCCGATGCGCTGCAGCAGGCCGGCAGCAACCGGCCGCACGCTGATCACCCCGATGCTGCCGACCACGGCGCCGGGGAAGGCGATGATGCGAGTGGCGCCGCAGGCCAGGAAGTAGGCGCCGGACGCGCCGACGCCACGGATCCAGGCCACCACCGGCTTGGCCGCGGCGAGCTTGCGGACCGCGACGTAGAGCGCTTCGCTCGCGATCGCCGCTCCGCCGGGAGAGTCGATCTCCAGCACCACTGCGCGGATATTGCGGTTGCGCCGCGCGGCACCGATTGTTTTCAGCAGCAGGTCGGTGCGCAGCGCGCCGCCGATGACGCCGCGCACCGGGATGACGCCGATGCGGCGGCGGTCGGCGAGTGTCGCCACGCGCTGGGTCAGCGTCGTCGGTTCTTCCATGAGGCCATCGTACGCAGCGCCGCGAACCAGACCGCTCAGTCCTCCAGCGCCGCTCGCAGCGAGGCCGCGGCCGAAGCAGCGTCCGCACCACCCGCCGCATCGATGATGAGACCGATCACATCGACATCACCCCACACGCAGACGGTGGACGCCGCAGTGCCGGCGGCTGCGACTGGGGCACACGCGTAGGTGACCGAGTTGGAGGTGGTCTGCGATGCGCTCTGCAGCTGCACCGTCTGTCCCTCGGTCGCCAGCTGCATCGCCACGGTTTGCAGCAGCTGCGTGCTCGGCGGCACCGGCGCAGTCGCCGTGCCGGCGGCGAGCACCAGCGGTGACTGTTGCGGCGAGCTGTACACGCCGGCCACCACGGCGTTCGTTCCCAGCGCCTGCACGGCCTCGACGGCTGCGCCGTACTCCGGCGTGGTGGCGGCGGCGCTGGGTTGCAACGACTCGCCCGCCGCGCTGCCCGGCCTGACGAGCTCGTGCGGTCTGGGGTAGCCCGACATCTCGACGACGGTGATGGCAGCCGCGGCTGCGGCGGCAATGATCAACGCCACTGTTGCGTACACCCGGCGGCGAGCGGGATGTGGTGTCTCAGCGCCGGCGTGGCCGCGCCGCATCGCGGCGGGCTGCACCTGGTGCGGCAGCTCGGGCGGGTTGTACCAGGGAGGGTTGGACTTGGGCGTGTTCGGCATCGCGTGGGGTTGTGGTGGACCTCAGCTTACGGCGTCGTACGGCTGTCAGCGGAAGTCGTGCGAGGGTGGCGCGTCGGCTCGAGGCTGCTTGGCGGCGATCGGCACGCCGTCGCCGTCGAGCGCTGTCATGCGCTGCACGATGACGTTGACCCTGCCGTGTTCGACCTGCAGCACACCGTCGACCATGAGCAGCGGGTGACGCGCCACCTCGCGGGTTGCAGCGGCGACATCGGGCCGCAGCACGAGGTCCAGATGTGCATGTTCATCGGCGAGCGTGAAGAAGCGGAACCCGCTCGCCGACGACGGCGCCTGGCGGGTGATGACCAGCCCGGCGACCCTGATGCGCGAACCGCCGGCATGGGTGCGTGCCGTGGCTAGAGGGACGCAGCCGAGGCGTTCTAGGTTGCCTCGCATGAACGACACGAGGTGCGGTCCGGTGCTCACCTCGGTCAGCGCGTACTCGGTGAGCACCTTGGTCCGCTCGTCCATGTCGGGCAACGGCGGCGGTGGCGCCGGCAGCTGCACCATCGGTTGCAACGGGTCACTCCCCGGGTCGCGAGGGACGTGCACCTCGTCGCCGAGCCGCGTCCCGGCGACGGCGCCGCGGCCGCGCGGCGGCCCTGCTGATGCAGCGGGAGCCTCGGCGGCGGCCCGGCTGCGTCGCCGCGACGGCAGCGACTCCTCGATCGCCTTCAGCTCCCACAGCAGCTCGCGGCGATGCTTGCCGTTGCTGACAGCATCGAAGGCGCCGATGCGCACCAGATTCTCCATGGCGCTGCGCGGCAGCAAAGTGTGCCGCCAGAACTCGCTCACGCTGTGCACTGCGCCGTCGTTTACAGCGTCGTCGCACGCGGCACGGCCCGCGGGACCGAGCCCGCGGACATAGGCGAAGCCGAGCCGCACAGCGAAAGCGCGTGCAGAAGACGGCGGCACTCCATCGCACGCAACGGGATCTCCTCCGTCGCTCGCCGGGCGAGAAGATTTTCCGGCTCGCTCCTCCGTCGCCCCTATCAGCTTTGCGACGGAGTGCCGACCGTCTTCTGCCAAGGCTTCCACAATGCAACGGGCTCGGCTTCGCGTCACGTCGACGGGCAGGACGCGCACGCCGTGCCGGCGTGCGTCGTCGATGAGCACCGACGGATGGTAGAAGCCCATCGGTTGCGCGTTCAGCAGGGCGCAGAGCCAGTGCGCCGGGTAGCGCAAGCGGAGCCAGCAGGTTTCGTATGCGGTTCGTGCGAATGCTGCGGCGTGCGACTTGCAGAAGCCGAACTGCGCGAAGCCTGCGGCGCTGCGGAAGATGGTGTCGGCGACTGGTTCGTCGAGGCCTTTCGCCAGGCATCGCTGCAGGAACTCGTCGCGCAGCGAGTCCATCTCCAGCCGCGAGCGATGACGGTTCATGGCGCGGCGGAAGCGATCCGCCTCGCCCGCTGTGTAGCCGGCCACCTCCATGACGATGCGCAGGATCTGCTCCTGGTAGAGGATGACGCCGCGAGTTTCGGCCAGGATCGGCTCCAACGACGGGTGCGGGTAGGTCACCGGCTCCAATCCCTGACGTCGCCGCAGATAGGGATGCACGGCGTCACCCTGGATCGGGCCCGGGCGGATGATCGCCACCTGCACGATGAGGTCGTTGAAGCAGCGCGGCTGCGACTGGTACAGCGACTGCTGCTGCGCGCGGGACTCGATCTGGAACAGCCCGATCGTGTCGACGGCACAGATCATGTCGTAGACGCGCGGGTCGTCGA
>JAFAJR010000165.1 GCA_019236085.1 Candidatus Dormiibacterota bacterium | reverse complement strand
CCGCGGCATCGGCCAACACCGAGCGCCGCTTCGCCCGCCTGGCGATGCGACTCCGCGAAGCTGATCGGGTGCCCCTCGACGGCTGGCGGATGTCGGCTGACACGCTGTTCCAGAGCACCATCCTGGTCGCCCCGGCACTGCTCCGCGCCCTGGTGGAACGCTGTGCCGGGCCGGTGCTGATCGGCGTGCCCGACCGCGGCGTCGCGCTTGCGATCCCAGCGTCAGCGGCCGGGGCTCAGCGATTCGCCCAGCGGCTGCTACGCGAGTACCGCGAATCGATGAACCCGCTGTCGCCGGCGGTCCTGGTGGCCGACGGCGAGGGACTGCGCGAGGAGCCGCGCCGCCGCCGCGCAACCACGGCGGTCATGCCCTGGCTCGAGGGATAAGCCCTCAGGCCTCGAGCCGGGGGACGTCGACCCTGGACGGCAGCCGTTGTGCCTCGCGCTGGTTGGCGAAATACGTAGCCGCCCCCAGCGCCGCGGCCCCGGCGAGCGCGATCGCCGTTCCTGCCACCAGCCGGACGCGGGCGGCGCCGGCAGCGGACGGCAGTGAAGGACCCTCGCCGAACCACAGTGTGAGCGCCGTCTGCTCGCTGTGCTCGCCGCGCCTGCCGGCGGCCCGGGTCCGCTCCACCCGGACCGCCGCCGGCAGCAGCCCGTTGCGGCCGCCCCGCTCCTCGGCGGTCGCCGCAGTCAGCAGGCGCTGTGCCGTGCGCGCAGCGTCCAGCACCATCCGGTTCCGGCGGCTCAGCACCGCAGCTCCCGCCATGGCTCGAAAGGATAGCGTTGCGGCGTGAGCACCACGATCGACGACCACGGCGGGCGCGTCCAGGCGGCGCTGCTCGGAGCGCTCGCCGGTGAGGCGGCGGCGGGCACCGCCGCCGGGGCCGCCGACCTGCTCGGGGTGGCCGAGTCGGTCGCCGCGACCGGGGGCTTCGACGAAGCCGACATGCGCAACCGCGGGCTGGAGAAACCCTCCCGTGGTGGCACCGCCGGCCTGCTGCTCCGCGCCGTGCCCTTCGGTCTCATCGCCCCCCTGGACAGGGCGGCGCTGCGGCGCAGCGCCCACCGCTGCGTGGTGCTCGCCGGCGCCGACGAGGGAACCGCTGTCAGCGCCGTCGCCGTGGCGATGCTCACCGCCGACCTGCTGCGCTTCGACCTGGACACCAGCCTGCTGCGTGTCCACCAGTCCCTGCTGGAGGATGCGCCGCTGGCGCTCCTCGACTCCCTGCGGCCCGACCCCGGCTCGCTGACCCGCAGCCCCGAGGATGCAGAGCCGGCCCACGCCCTGCAGGCGGCGATCACGGCGCTCGAGGCGGGCGAGCTCGACGCCGCCGTCGACGCGGCGCGCGGCGGCCCGGCCGTCTCAGTGGCACTTGCCGGTGCCCTGGCCGGCGCCCGGGACGGCAGCGCGTCCCTGTGGCGGCTCGACGCCGCATCGCTGCCCCATGGCGAGCGCGCCATGCAGATCGCCCACCGCTTCGCCGCCCGGCTCGACGTGGCCCCGGCGGCACAGCGGCTAACATCACCTGCGGATGGCCACCGCTGAAGCGCCGGCAGGACGGAGGATCCGGATCCTCACGGCGAAGGTCGGCCTCGATGGGCACGACCGCGGCATCAAGGTGATCTCCCGCGCCCTGCGCGACGCCGGCATCGAGGTCATCTACACGGGGTTGCACCAGACGCCGGAGATGGTGGTCGAGGCTGCGATCCAGGAGGATGTGGACGGCATCGGCATCAGCATCCTGAGTGGCGCCCACATGACGCTCTTCCCCGAGATCATGCGGCTGCTCCGCGAGCGGGGTGCCGAGGACATCGTCGTGTTCGGCGGAGGGATCGTCCCCGACGCCGACGTGCAGGCGCTCAAGGAGATCGGCGTCGACCACGTCTTCACGCCCGGGACGTCGCTGGACCAGGCGGTGTCGTACGTCAAGGAGCGGTTCGCCGGCAAGGCGGCGGTCTGACAGCGGTCACCGGCAGATGACGCCGGAGCTGTTCAACCTGGCAACCGCCGCGGCCCGGGCCCGCTGCCTCATCGCCGGGATTGACCTGGGTCCTGACGAGCTCGAGCCGCGCCACCCGGCGTTTGCCGGCTTCCGGCGCGTGACCTACGTCTGGGAGGAGGGGCTCACCAGCTACCCCATCGGCGACCGGGTGGCGCTGTGGATCGACTTCGTGCGGCAGCGGCGGCCGCGAACCGCACACCTTGCGCTCGACCCGGGGCCACCCAGCGTGCGGATCGACGAAGCCGACGGGGCCTCGGCGTGGACCGCCGCCGACCTGGAGGGCGCGCCTCTGGTCCGCGGCGCCACCACAGTCCTTGCCCATTCCGCCGGGCGTCCGGTCGGCGACGCCTCCAGTGAGCTGCGGGCAGCCGCGGCGGCGGCGGCACCGCATGCCGCCACTGCGATGGAGCGCGACGCCCTGCTGCGGGCCACGGCGATCCTCGATTCGCCGGGCGACGGCGGCGAGGTCTCCGACGTCGCCTGGCCGTACTTCGTGCTGCCCGAATCCGCCTACCGGCCGGAGGCACGCCGGCTGCTGGCAGCGGCCGCCGCCGCCTGGCCGCTGGACGCCGCTCGCCAGGCCCTAGCGGTGGTCGTCAACCAGGGTCTGAGCTCGGATCCCCGGGACGCCGGAGGAATGTGAGCCGGTAGAGTCGCCGGCAGCGATGGCCCAGGATCTCCGCCTCGAGGCGACCTCACGAACCCACACCGGCCGGCACGTCAGTGCTCTGCGCCGCACCGGGCAGGTGCCCGGTGTGCTGTACGGCCACCGGGTGCAGCCGCTGTCGCTGTCCCTGGAGACGAGGACGCTGGAACGGGTGTGGCACCGCGCGGGGCACAGCAACCTGGTGGACCTCAGCGTCGACGGCGGCCGGGCCCGCAAGGTGCTGATTCGCGAGTTCCAGACCGATCCGCGCACCACCAGGCCGCTGCACGCCGACTTCTTCGCGGTCAACCTCCGCGAGAAGCTGGTGGTGGACGTGCCGCTGATCCCAGTCGGCGAATCTCCGGCGGTGAGCGAGGAGAAGATCGGCGTGCTCCAGCAGCTGGTCAACACCATCAGGGTGGAGTGCCTGCCGGGGGACATCCCGGCACAGCTGACAGTCGACATCAGCTCGCTGATGACGGTCGACGCCGGCGTCCACCTGCGCGACGTGAGCCTCCCGGAGGGTGTCGTGCTGGCCCACGGCGCCGATCCCGACGAGCTGGTGGTGAAGGTGGCGCCGCTCCGAGTGGCCGCCGAGGCCGAGGAGGAAGAGGCCGCCGCCGAAGCGGAGGCTGAGGCCGGCGAGGCGACGGCGGAGCCGGGCGCCGAGGGCGCGCCCGCCGAGTAGCCGACGGGCAGCCGGCGCCACCCGTAGGATGCGCCCGTGCTCGCCGACCTGATCTGCGACAAGCAGTTCCCGCTGGACGGTGTCTGCCGTTCCATAGCGCCGCACGATCCCACCGGCCTCGCCGGGCCACTGGTGGAGCGGCTGGTGGGGCCGATCGCGCTGTTCGTCGTCCTCTACCTGCTGGGCCGGCTGGCCAGGCGGCTGGTGGACCGGACGCTGCGGCGCACCACCACCGACAGGCAGATCCGGACGCTGGTGCACAACGTGATGACCGTCGTCACCTACGTCATCGCGGCGCTGAGCGCCCTGGTCGTGGCGGGGGTGAACGTGGCGGTGCTGCTCACCGTCGCCGGGCTGGGGACGGTCGCGATCGGACTGGCGCTACAGGACATCCTGCGCAACATCCTGGCCGGCATCTGGCTGCTGCTCGAGCACCCCTTCCGGCTGGGGGACGACATCACTGTCCTCGACCAGTCGGGCGTGGTGCAGAACGTGACGCTGCGCACCACCACCCTGCGCACAGCAGACGGCAGGCTCTCGGTGCTGCCCAACCTCACAGCGTTCAGCAACCCCGTGATCAACAGCACGAGCTTCAACCTGCGGCAGTACGCGGTCGACGTGCGGCTGCCGCAGGACACCGACCTGGTGACGGCGCTGCGGGCCGGCCGCCGGGTGCTGGAAGACGATGAGGAGATCGCCCGCAAGCCGCCGCCCGGGGTGATCCCGCAGCTGAGCGGTGAAGCTGTCGTGCTGCACTGCACCTTCTGGTTGGACCAGAGCTCGCAGGACCCGGACGCCATCACCGCGGCGCTGGCTGAGCGCCTCTGGCAGGCGGCGCTTGGGCCTCAGCCGCGCCCGTCGAGCGGCACGTAGTCGCGGCGCTGCGATCCCAGGTACACCTGGCGCGGCCGGGCGATCTTCTGCTCCTTGTCCAGCAGCGACTCCTCCCACTGCGACAGCCAGCCCGCGACGCGCGGGATGGCGAACATCACGGGGAACATCTCCACCGGCAGTCCCAGCGCCTGGTAGATGAAGCCGCTGTAGAAGTCGACGTTGGGGTAGAGCTTGCGTGAAACGAAATACTCGTCTTCGAGCGCTATGCGCTCCAGCTCGCGGGCGATGTCGAGCAGCGGGTTGGAGCCGGTGGCGCTGAGTACCTGGTCCGCCATACGCTTGATGACCTTCGCTCGCGGGTCATAGTTCTTGTACACGCGGT
>JAFAJR010000046.1 GCA_019236085.1 Candidatus Dormiibacterota bacterium | reverse complement strand
GCTCCACTCACCGCGGTGGTCAACGCACTCGTAGTGCTTGCGCTCGTGTTGCTTATCACCTTCCCCGCGCACCTCTTCAACCGCACCTACGACGAGAACCACGAGGTGATTCAAACCTGGTGGGAGCGGCAGGTGCCACTCCTGCACCGGTTGCGCTCCGCTGTGCACTCGTTCGGGTCGTTGCGCCGTACCGCCGCGTTCGCCATGGTCATAGTGGTGGGCGCAGTCCTCGGAGCCCTGCTCGATCCAGGTTTCGGCGGCAATGCGCGCACCATCGCGTTGGTCATTGGATTCGCGCTGGCGCTGCTGTTTGTCATGAGCATCGAGGCGACAGCGTCGGCGGTGTACCGGCGCGTCCAGCACGAGCCACTTCGCTGGCACCTCCACGCGCTCCCCAGTGCGCTCATCGTCACGGCCCTAGGTGTGCTGATTTCCCGGCTGCTCGACTTCCAGCCCGGCTACCTCTACGGGCTGATCGGCGGAGTCGCGTTTGTCGGAGCGCTGGACCGACGGCGCTCGGGGCATGAAACCGCTGTCGCGTCCGTGGCCGCGCTGGTGACTGCGGTTGTGGCCTGGCTGATCTGGGTGCCGGTCACAAGCGTCGCGTCCTCTGCAGGTGCGGGCTTTGGCTGGGCGCTGTTGCAGGATTTCCTCGCCGCCATCTTCATCACCGGGTTGGTGGGGCTGCTCATCAGCCTCATTCCGCTGCGGTTCCTTCCTGGCGAACGCATCCTCAGCTGGCATCGCGGCGCCTGGGCCGTGATGTTCGGCGTCACAGCGTTCGCGTTGTTGGAGATCATGCTCCGGCCGCAGAGCGCCGCCTCGCACGTTGACGGCGCGCCCTTCTGGACCACGTTGGGGCTCTTCGTCGCATTCGGTGCGGCCTCAGTCGCGTTTTGGACCTTCTTCAGATTGCGCCACAGCGAGGCGCAAGCCGCGCGACGGCATTCGTAGTGTTCGAAGGGTTTGGTGAGGCCGATGTGGGTACCGGCGATGCCACGCTGCACGTCCGATGGGGCGGCGGAGGCCCATCGGTGCTCTTGCTGCACGGGCACCCGAGGACTCACGCTACCTGGCATCGCGTGGCCCCGCTCCTCGCTGAACGCTTCACGGTGGTATGCCCCGACCTTCGCGGCTACGGACGCTCTTCCAAACCGCACAGCGACTCTTCGCACGCCGCCTACAGCAAGCGCGCGATGGCAGAGGACTGCCTCGGCCTGATGCGATCTCTGGGACGCGAACGTTTCGCGGTCGTGGGCCATGATCGTGGGAGCTACGTGGCCTTCCGCCTTGCAATGGACCACCCAGACGCCGTCACGGCGCTGGTCGTGATGGACGGAATCCCCATCGCCGAAGCGCTGCGACGTTGCGACGCTCGTTTCGCCCGGCTGTGGTGGCACTGGTTCTTCCTCGGCAACCCTGAGGCTGTCGCGGAGCGTGTGATCAACCTGGATCCGGATGCCTGGTACGGCGTTGATGACAAGCGGGAGCAGATGGGGGATGAGGCCTGGCAGGACTTCCGGGATGCCGTGCACGATCCCGACGTGGTGCACGCGATGTGCGAGGACTACCGAGCAGGTCTCACCGTGGACCGCGAGCACGACGAGTCGGACCGCAGCGCAGGACGGCGCGTGCGCTGTCCCTTGCTCATGCTCTGGGCGAAGCGCGATGACATGGAGACTCTGTACGGTGACCCGCTGGCGGTTTGGCAGGAATGGGCTGCGGAGGTCAGGGGCCGCGGCATCGATTCCGGTCACCACATGGCCGAGGAGGCGCCGGCTGACGTGGCTCGTGAGGTCGCGGACTTCATTGGATCGCATGGCACCGGGACCTGAGCTCCGCACCCAGCGGTTGCTTCTTCGCCGCTGGCGCGATGAGGACCTCGAGCCCTTCGCCGCCCTCAACTCCGACCCTGAGGTGATGCGCTTCTTTCCCAAGATGCTGTCCCGCGAAGAAAGCGACAGCATGGTCATGAACTTCGAGTACGGCTTCGCTCAGAACGGATTCGGGCTGTGGGTGGTGGAGGTCACGTCTGACCACTCCTTCGCGGGATTCGTGGGTCTCAACGTGGTGCGCGCGCCGATACCGTGCGCGCCCGCGGTTGAGGCGGGCTGGCGGCTGGCCCGCAGCCACTGGGGTCTTGGGTACGCAACCGAGGCCGCCGGTGCCGCACTGCGCTTCGGCTTTGATGTGGCTGGGCTGGAGGAGATCGTTGCCTTCGCGGTGGAGGCCAATACGCGGTCGCTCGCGGTGATGCAACGCATCGGCATGCGCCGCGATCTGAGCGGCGATTTCGACCATCCGCGCGTTCCCGAGGGACCGCTGCGCCGCCACGTGCTGTACCGCGGCAGTCGAGAGGCGTACCCCGTATCGGATTCGAACCGATGATCTCCGCCTTGAGAGGGCGGTGCGCCCCGTGCGGCAGGCCGCACGGGGACCCCTGAACCGCCAGGGAGGTTGAAACCTCCCTCGACGCAGCGGCAAAGCCGCCGCGTCTCACCCACCAACGACACCGCCCTCTCGCGTCTTGCACGCATCAATTGCGACATGTACCCCGTATCGGATTCGAACCGATGATCTCCGCCTTGAGAGGGCGGTGTCCTGGGCCACTAGACGAACGGGGCGCGGACGCCCGGCGATGATACTCCGTCCCCGTAGACTAGCCCGGTGCGGTTCGACCACTTCACGATCACGCTGTTGGAGCTGCGTCCCGACGCACCGCAGATGGACGAGGAAGGTGCGGACGCGCTGCAGAGTGAGCATCTTGCGCACCTCGCAGACCTGCACGACCAGGGGGTGTTGATTGCCGCCGGGCCTCTGCTCGGTGATGACGACCGCGTGCTGCGTGGCCTCAGCATCTGGGCGGTCCCGCCGGACGAGGTGCAGCGCATCCTCGCTGCACACCCGGACCCAGCGGTGACCGCCGGCCGCTTCAGCGTTCGCGTGATTCCGTGGATGGTGCCGCAGGGTGCCGTGCGAAGCGGCGAATCGCGCTTTCCTCGCTCGGTGGACGAAGCGCGCCCCGACTGAGAGCTATACGCGGTCCGGTGCAGCCATGCCCAGGGTGCGCAGCGCATCGCCCAGCGTGGCCCGCGTTGCAGCCACCAGCGCCCGCCGGAAACGCCGCACTTCGGCGTCCGCTTCACGGACGATGGGCGGTGTGTGCTCGTAGAAGTCGCTGAGCGCTGACGCCAACGCAAACGCATACGCAGTGAGCACCGACGGCGCCAGGGCTCGCGCCGTCTCGGCAAGTGCCCACGTGTAGCCGTCGACGCGGTGCAGCAGCGCACGCTCCACCGGTTCCAGCGACGTCGGTACCGTGTAGGCGATGCCGTCATCGCTCACCTTGCGGAGGATGCCCGACGCCCTGGCGTGTGCGTACTGCAGGTACACGCCGGTGTCGCCGGTGACGCGCAGCGCCTCGTCGAAGTCGAACGCGATGATCTGGTTGAGCGAGAAGCGCAGCAGGTAGTAGCGGACAGCTCCGGCTGCAACAGTGCGTGCGCTGTCGGCGTCGCGCGCCTTCTCTGACAGACGCTGCACTGCGCGGTCCAGCAGGTCGTCGGCGCGCACCTCGATGCCGCGGCGCCCGCTCAGGGCGTAGATCTCACGCCCTGCTTCCAGGGGCACGCCCAG
>JAFAJR010000391.1 GCA_019236085.1 Candidatus Dormiibacterota bacterium | reverse complement strand
GCGCGCCGACGCCGCGCTCTACCAGCAGCGCACAGCCGCCGTCGGCTGAACCAACCTACGTCTGCAACGAGAACCAGCGAAGCGCGCCGATCGCGAGTGCTACGAAAACGCCGTACTCGAGCAGCGTCAGCCGGCGTTCGGTGTTCTCCGCGGCGAAGACACCAGCCATGCCGCGCAACCCGTACCAGAACACGAGCAGCACGGCCGCGCGGGCGCCGATCTGCGCCGAGCTTGGGGGGATAACCACGGTGGCGCCGGCCAGCACCGCGCCGAGAACGAAGGCGAGCGGGATCGCGCGCGCAATCGAGAGGTTCTCGGTGCGCAGGCCGTCGAAGCTGACGAGCACGGTGATCGCGCCGACCACCGCCCCCCGCCACAACGGATCGAGCACCGGAGAGGCACCGGCGACCAGCACCGGGGTGAGCACAGCGATGCCGGCGATGTCGCGCAGCAGCCGGATGATGCCTCCCTCAGCGTCGATCAGCCGGCGGCCGGCCAGTTGCGGGACCCCGCCGATCACCAGCGTTGCCACCACGCCGGCGGCGAGCCGGATCGAGATCGGCGTGACCCCGGCAAGCACGACCCCGAACGCGCCAACCGCCGCGGTGGGCAGCGCTGCGCCCTCCAGTCCGGGCCGTCGAGCCTTCGGGTAGACGAGCAGGTCGTAGCCGACCAGGACGATCGCCGTCAGCAGCGCCAGCGCGACGTCGGCGATGGCGCTGTTGCGCAGTCCGAGCGCCTCCGGGCGGACGACCACGGCGACCCCGCACACCGCAGCGCCGAGCGCGGTGTGCACCAGCGGCATCGGAATCTCGGCGAGCACGGGAAACGCCGTGACGCCGAGCGTCCTCCTCGCCTGTTCGGCAAGGAACGCATGCCCTTTCGGGCGAAAACCTGTTCGATTGTCCACGTCAGCCTGTGGAAACTGTGGAGGACGCGAGAGGGTCAGGGTGCGCTCGTCCCCGCCCGCCCGTACGAATCCTCCAGGCGAACCACGTCGTCGATCTCCGGCGACGACACTTCGAAGAGGTCGACATCCTCGACCGCGACAAAACGATGGGTGCGCCCCGGCCTCACGCGTGCGCTCATGCCCGAGGTCAAGCGGTGTGTCTCGATGACGCCCGCGTCGTCCTCGAGCACCAGGTCGAGCACGCCGGACTGAATGAAGATCGACTCATCCTTCTGGACGTGGTACTGCAGGCTGAGCTGGTGGCCGGCATTGATGTGGATCAGCTTGCCGAGATAGACATCGGTGATGGCCCACCTGAGTTCGTAACCCCACGGCTTGTCGACCCGTCCGGCACCGGCGGGTTGTACCGGCGACGAGGCGACTCCGGTCACGCCGGTGCTCCCTCGGGTTGCGCCGATCGGGCGCCCGAGAGGTGTTCGAGCGCGCCGATGAGCTCCTCGACACGCTCGTGCGTCGGCGCCTCGGCATAGACGCGCATCAGCGGTTCGGTGCCACTCATGCGAATGAGAGCCCACGAGCCGTCGTCGAGGGAGAACTTGAAGCCGTCGTCGTCACGCACGCGCACGACGCGGGCACCACAGATCGTCGCCGGTCGTTGATCCTTCATGCGCCGGTACACATCCTGCTTGCGCTCGTCGTAGCCCTCGCGTGGAAAGGTGATGTCGTGGCGATCGTACGCATCCGGCCCCACCAGCTCCTCGAGGTGCGCGACGATCCCCGACAGCGGCAGCTCGTACGCGAGCATCATCTCGACGACCATGAGACCGGAGAGAATGCCGTCGCGTTCGGGGATGTGGCCGCGGAACGCGTAGCCGCCGGACTCCTCGCACCCAAACAGCGCATCGGTCTCCTTCATCTTCTGCCCGATGTACTTGAAACCCACCGGCATCTCGTGCACGGTGACGCCGAAGCGCTTGCCGAGTGTGTCGATCATGCTCGACGAGGTGATCGACCGAACGATATCGCCGCGCAGTCCGCGCTTCTCGAGCAAGTACATGGTGAGCAGAGACATGACCTGCAACTGGTTGACGTAGCGGCCGCGCTCGTCGATGACACCGACGCGGTCTGCGTCACCGTCGTTCGCGATACCGACGTCAAAGCCGCCGGCGGCCATGCGCTGCATGGCCTCCGGCATGTAACGATCGATCGGCTCGGGATGCATGCCGCCGAATCCCGGATTGCGCTCGCAGTGCAGCTGGTGCACGGTGGTCGCGCCGCCCTCCAGCGCGCGAGCGATGAGCCCGGCGCCGGCGCCGTACATCGCCTCGTGCAGCACGCGCAGACCTCGAGAGCGCAGCCTGTTTAGGTCGACCATGGTCGCCAGCTGCGTGAAGTAGTCGGGCAGCGGATCGGCGGTGTGCAGGCGACCGGTCTGCTCCGCTTCCTCGTACGTCGTGGTCGTGACGCCTTCATGCACCGCTCGCGCAGAGAGCCTCTCGAGCTCCGCAACCACCTCCGGCGGCGCCGAGCCGCCGAAGTCCGGCTTGAACTTGATGCCGTTGAACTCGGCGGAGTTGTGGCTTGCGGTGATCACCACTGCGCTCGCTGCGTGACGCTGGATGATGGTCCATGACACGGCAGGCGTCGGCGTGACGCGATCGAGCAGGATGACCTCGCGACCGTTGGCGACGAGCACGCACGCTGCTTCGCGGGCGAACAGCTCGGCGCAATAGCGCGAGTCGTGACCGACGACGATCGGCCGCGTCTCGGTGTCGGCGTACCAGGCGACGGCCTGCGCGACAGCACGCACGTTGTCGTACGTGAAATCGTCTGCAACCACCGCCCGCCAGCCATCCGTGCCGAAGTGGATCGGCGCACCCATGGGCGGCCATTCTACGGACGGCCAGATGGGGGCTTGCGGGGGGCGTGCCCCCCGCATGTATGG
>JAFAJR010000335.1 GCA_019236085.1 Candidatus Dormiibacterota bacterium | reverse complement strand
GCGACGAAAAGGCGCAATGTGCGCGAAGCGGTCGAGCGGACCGCGCTGTGTTGAGGGTTTGCCATGCAAGTCAAAGCTCGCCTTCGCGCTGCGGCTCTCGCTGTCCCGATCGCTGTGATCTCGGCGCTTGCCGGCGCCGGTGGCACGGCAGCGCACGCCGCCGCTTCAGGTGCGCCGGTCTATTACCTCTCGTTGGGGGATTCGCTGGCGCAGGGCGTGCAACCGAACGGCAGCGGGCAATCGGTGACCACCAAGCAGGGCTACGCCGACGACCTGTACGCGGTCGAGCGCTTCCAGGTGCACGGACTGCGGCTGGAGAAGCTGGGCTGCCCGGGCGAGACCACCCACACCATGATCGCCGGCGGCATCTGCTCGTACACCAGCGGCAGCCAGCTGGGTGATGCTGTCAGCTTCCTGCACACGCACAACGTCGCCTTCGTGACGATCGACATCGGCGCCAACAACGTCGACGGTTGCGTCACGCCGTCCGGCGTGAACATGACGTGCATCGCGGCGGGCATCGCCTCTGCCGAGGCGGATCTCCCGGTGATCCTCACGACGCTTCGGACGGCTGCTCCCGATGTACCGCTGTTTGCGATGAACTACTACGACCCGTTCCTGGCCGCCTGGCTCCAGGGACCGCCAGGGCAGGCGCTCGCCACCGAGTCACTGACCCTGGCCGGCGACGTGAACGGACTGCTGCAGACGGTGTACGGCGCCTTCGATGTCCGCGTCGCCGACGTGGCCGGTGCATTTCTCACCTCGGACACCTCGAGAATCCCCTTCCTCAACGTGCCGGTGAACGTGTTCGCCATCTGCTCGCTAACCTGGATGTGCGCACCCTCACCTGTCGGCCCCAACATCCACGCCAACGCTGTGGGCTACGGCATCATCGCTGCCACGTTCGCGCGGACGATCGGCCGCCTGTGAGAGCCTTACCAAGGACGACAACCCACTGCTTGCGGCGACAATCGAGGCGCGGAGCGAGCGAGTGCGAGTATTTTCTGGTTGCACGAGCGAGCGGAGCGATCTCGAGTCGCTAGAGCAGTGGATGTCGTCCTTTAGCGCGCTTCGTAGGTGGCGACGATCGAGCCCCGTGCTATCGCGTGCTGGAAGAGGTTGAAACCCAGCAGCGCAGGCGATGCGTCGTCGGGGACGTCGAGGGTGGGCACGTCCACGGCGTGCACCACGAAGTGATAGTGATGCGGACCATGGCCTGGAGGTGGCGCAGCTCCCAGGAAGCCGCGGACGCCGGCGTCGTTGCGCAGCTGCTTGGCGCCCGCCGGCAGGCCTGAGCCGTTGGCGTCGCCCGCTCCGGACTGCAACGAGGTGACGTTGCCCGGGATGTTGTACACGGCCCAGTGCCAGAAACCGCTGGCAGTCGGCGCATCCGGGTCGTAGACGGTGACCACGAAACTCTGCGTCGCCTCGGGGAAGCCGCTCCACGACAGCTGGGGCGAGCGGTCCTCGCCGCCGGCGCCGAACACGCCGCTGCGGTGCGGCGGCGCCAGCTCCTCACCGTGTGCGATCTCGTCGCTGGTCACGTCGAACGACGGCACCGGTGGGAGGTCTGCGTAGGGATCACGACTCATCACCTCGTCCTCCGAATGAATGCGTGTCAGCCACGCAGGTCGCGTGCCATCTCCCGGAAATTGTCAACGTAGCGCTCAACGTCCTGCTCGGAGTGCTGCACGGACAGCGTCCAGTTCTCCTCGGCGCCCGGCGCCATGAGCACGCCGCGGTTGCACTGGTACAGCCAGGACAGGTACGCCGGCGCCTTGTCGATATCCAGGTAGTCGCGATAGTTGCGGACACGCTCGGATCGGTACGTCAGACCGCCGCGTGCAGCCATCGTCAGCACGTGGAAGGGGAGGCGGTGCTCGGAGATCGCCGAGTCCAGGCCGCCCTGCAATGTCTCGGCCAGCGCATCGAAATGGGCGTAAGCCGGCGGTGTCAGGATGTCCAGCAGCGTGGTCCGCGAGGCGGCCATGGTGAGTGGATTGCCGTTGAACGTCCCCATCTGCGCCACACGTCCCTCGTCGATTAGCGACATCACGTCCTCGCGGCCGCCGACCGCGCCGCATGGAAGACCGCCGCCGATTGCTTTGGCCAGGCACACGATGTCAGGCACAACCCCGAACCTGTCGGTCGCACCGCCGGGTGCGATGGTGACGCCCGTTTTCACCTCGTCGAAGATGAGCAGCGCGCCGTGTTCATGCGCGATGTCGCGCACCCCGGCGAGGTAGCCAGGGTCCGGAGGGATGATGCCGCAGTTCATCATTGCCGGCTCGACGATGACGGCGGCGATCTCGCCGCGATGCCGCTCGAAGGCTGCGCGCATCGCGTCCAGGTCGTTGAACCCGACGACAGATGTGAGCTGCACGATGGCGGCGGGTATCCCGTCGCTCTGGGGCACCGACGCTGGGCTTGCTGCCGGACCCATGGCGTCGGGCGGGGGTTCCACCGAGACCATCAGCGCGTCGTGGTGTCCGTGGTACGACGCCTCGATCTTGAGCAGGCGCTCGCGCCCGGTGAAGGCGCGCGCCAGACGGACAGCGTCGAGCGTCGACTCGGTGCCGCTGTTGGTGAAGCGCCACTGCGGCAGCGCAAAGCGGCGCTGCAGGTCCTCGGCGACGACTATCGAGTCCTCGACGGGCTGCGCGAAATGCGTGCCGCGGCGCACCCTGGCTGACACCACGTCGACGATGCGCGGATGCGCATGTCCGACGACCATGACACCGAAGCCGTTGTGGAAGTCGACGTACTCGTTGCCGTCGACGTCGTGGACCCGGCTGCCCTCACCGTCGCTGACGAAGATCGGCTGCGGCTTGGCGTCCTGGAACGAGGACGGTACGCCGCGCGGCATCGATGCCTTGGCGCGCTGCCACAGCTCCGCGGAGCGTGGGTGAGATCTGCGGAACCGCTCCTCCTCGGTGGTGATGAGCGACGCAAGGCGGTCCGCTTCCAGTGCGCTGGGTGCTGTGCCGGTTGTCATGGGTTCACCTCGTGCATGTTCTGCTTGCATTGTCAGCGGTTCACCAACCGTTCCGCCAGGCTGCGGCGTCGCGGCGGACGCTTGCGCCCCTGCCGGGCGTCCACCCGGGCCAGTCCCGCCTGCGCGGCGCGAACGCCCACCCAGCGCAGCGGCTCCGGTTCCCAGCGACGCGAGACGTGCCCCACGAACGGCAGGCTGGTGAGCTCGCTCTGCTCTTCCAGGATGAGCTCGGCGAGGGTCTGTCCCGCGAGCTGGGCGAAGGCGACGCCGTGTCCGGTGTACCCGTACGCCATCGCCACCCCGCTGCGCCGGTCATGGCGGATCTGGGGAATGAAGTCGCGCGGTATCGCCACAGCACCTCCCCAAGCGTGGCTGAAGCCGACATCACCCAGGCTGGGGAACCACGCGGGCAGCATCTGCCTGAGCGAGGCGTGCGTGGCTGCATGGTGGGCCAGGGTTTCGTCCATCGTCGACCCGAACCGGTACGGTGCACCGCGGCCCCCTACCACGATGCGGGCATCGTCGGTGCGCGACAAATAATCGACTGTGAGGCGCATCGATGAGATGCATTCATGGCCCTCCCAGCCGACGGCGTTCCAGCGATCGTCGTCCACCGGTTCCGTGAGGACGATGAGCGAGTACACGGGTAGCACCGCGCGTCGCAGCGACGGCAGCTGGCTGAGGTACGCCTCTGCGGCGAGGACGATGGTGGATGCACGTACCTCGCCGGTCGTGGTCCGCAGCACCGGGTGGGCACCGCCCTCCCACTGCGTGATCGGCGTGCGTTCGTAGAGGCGCGCTCCGCGACGGACCACCACATCGGCAAGACCGCGCACCAGACGTCCGGGATGGATGACGGCGCAGTCGAGTGAGAACAACGCCGCCACGGCGCCATGAATTCGGACACGCTCGCTGAGTTCCGCAGCGTCCAGCACCGTGCAGCGGTCACGGAACCCGGCGTGCAGTTGTTCCTCATGCGCCTCGCGCAGCGCCGGCAGCTGCGCCGCTCCACGCGCGACCGACAGCTTGCCGCCTTTGCGGAAAGCGGCATCGATCCCCTCGGCTGCGGCAACTCGCCCTACCTCGTCGACGGCGCTGTACATGGCGAGTTGTGCTCGGCGGGCGCTGTCTCTGCCGAAACGGCGCGTCAGCAGCGAGAGGCTCGCACCGCTGTCCGAGGTGCACCATCCGCCGTTCCGGCCCGACGCGCCGTAGCCGGCGATGTCCTTCTCGAGTATCACGATGTCGAGCGAGGGCTCGCGGCGCAGCAGCTCGTAGGCAGTCCACAGCCCGGTGTAGCCGGCGCCGAGGATGGCGACGTCGGCACGCGTCGACCCGTCCAGCGCAGGACGCGGAGACAGGTCTCCGGCGGTTTCGAGCCAGTAGCTCACCGCCCCATAGCCGGGGGCGGACGTCACACGGCGGTGCCGGCCGGCGCCGCCTGCACCTTGCCGTCGATCTCCACGTACGACACCGTCGGCCTCTTGAAGAACCCGTTTCGGTTCAGCAGCGCGGTGAGGATCACGAGCGGTATCCCAACGCCGGCCATGACCAGCACCGGGAGGCTCGTCGCCCAGTCGGGAGACTGCCCCAGTGGGAGGTTCGTCGGCACCACCAGCGCGTACGCGATGAACAGGAGGAAGATCCCGCCGAGGAGCGGGAAGAGGCCCGCGAACAGGAAGCGCGAGACGCTGGTGAGCAATGTCTTGCGGAAGGCCCAGGCGGATGCGATGCCGGTGATGCCGTAGTAGAGCGCCACCAGGAGCCCGATGTCGAGGATGAGCTTGCCGAACAGATTGTTCGCGGCGTCGACGCCCGTGGTCAGCACGATGACGAGCAGAGAGAGTCCGGCGGTGACGATAGTCCCCACCCATGGTGTGCGCCAGCTGTGGTGCACGCGTGAGAACGCGGGCAGGAACACGCCGTCTCGTGCCATGGAAAAGGTGAGCCGGCTCGATGGCAGCAGCGTGGTCTGGGTAGTCGCCACCGTGGAGGACAGCACCGCGAGCACCATCACGGCGCCGATCCAGACGCTGGCGGAAATTCCTTGCGCCAGGGCCAGAAGGATGGTGCTGGACGAGTTGGAGATCACCTGCTGGGAAAGGAACATCTGGGTCGCCACCGCCGCGAGCAGGAAGATGACGAGCAGGATGAACATGGAGATGATTCCCGCCTGTCCGGGCGATTCATCCGCGTCCTTGCTCTCCTCGTTGACGTTTGCCGCCGTGTCCCAGCCCCAGAAGAAGAACACGGCCAGCACGGCTCCGCTCACCACGCCTGAGAGGCCGCCCAGGTTGCCGACGTTGAACCAGCTGATGCTGAAGGAGTTTGCCGGGGTGCCGGAGAGCGCCTTGATCAGCGCCACGATGCTGTAGCCGACGACGATCAGCACCTCGATGAACACCAGCAGCCACTGGAAGTTGGCGGTTACGCGGATGCCTCGCGCCACCATGAACGTGACCAAGGCGAGCCAGAGGATCGCGAAGGCCATGATGAACCACTTGTTGTTAGCGACCGCGCTGGTTATCTGGTTCGGGAAGAACGAGTTGAGCAGCTGCATGGAATACGCGCCGGCCAGCAGCGGCGCCGCGGCGCAGAAGAACACGTTGGCGACGAGTTGGATCCAGCCCGACATCCAGCCGATGTAGGGGTTCAACGTGCGGCTGACCCAGGAGTAAGAGGCGCCGCAGTTGGGGTCCTGCTTGTTGAGGTAGTAGTACGCCATCGCTATGAACAGGACGGGGAAGAAGCCCACCAGGATTCCTGCAGGTGATGCCAGACCCACCGCGGCAATGAGCAGCCCGAGCGTCGCCGCCAGCGTGTAGGCCGGGGCCACGCTGGAAGTGGCGATGACAGTGGTGTCGAAGAGGTTGAGCGTGTTCGCTCGAAGCGGCGTCTCGACCCGCTGGCCGAGCACCACGGGCTCATCCATCGTCATGCCGATTGCAGTCACTCTCGTGCCTCCTCGCTGATGCCGTTCAGATCTGAATGTTGCTCATCACGTGCTTGACCCGCGTGTAGTCCTCGAAGCCGTACAGCGACAGGTCCTTGCCGTAGCCGCTGTGCTTGAACCCTCCATGCGGCATCTCGGCCACAAGCGGGATGTGCGTGTTGATCCACACGCAGCCGAAGTCGAGCCGTTTCGCCATGCGCATCGCGCGTCCGTGATCCCTTGTCCACACGCTCGATGCGAGCCCGAACTCGACGCCGTTGGCCCAGGCGACCGCCTGATCCTCGTCGCTGAAGCGCTGCACGGTGATGACCGGGGCGAAGATCTCGTGCTGGATGAGGTCGTCGCGCTGTTCGAGACCGGTGATCACCGTGGGCTCGAACATGTAGCCGCGGTCGCCTGCGCGGCGGCCCCCGGTGACCACGCTGGCGTGTGAGGGCATCGAGGCGAGCATCGTGGTCACGCGCTCCAGCTGAGAGGCGTTGTTGAGCGGTCCGTATGCGGCGTCCTCGTCGTCGGGCGGTCCGACCTTCGTGGCTTGGGCCTGTGCGGTCAGCGCTCCGACAAAGTCATCGTGCAGCGACGGCGCCACCAGCACCCGCGTTGCGGCGGTGCAGTCCTGGCCGGCGTTGAAGTACCCGGCCATGGCGATCCCCTCTGCCGCCGCAGCGACGTCGGCGTCGTCGAAGACGATCACCGGCGCCTTGCCACCCAGCTCCAGGTGCACGCGCTTCAGGTCAGCCGCGGCCGCCTGCGCCACCTCCCTGCCGGCGCGGACGCTGCCCGTGATCGAGACCATCTGTGGTGTGGGATGGGACACCAATGCGCGGCCGGTGTCGCGCCCGCCGCAGACGACGTTGAAGACACCCGGCGGCAGGTGTTCGGCCATCAGCTCGGCCATCAACAACGTGCTCACCGGGGTGGTTTCTGACGGTTTCAGCACCAACGTGTTTCCCGCCGCAAGGGCCGGGGCCCACTTCCAGACCGCCATCATCATCGGGTAGTTCCACGGTGTCACCGCGGCGCAGACCCCGATCGGCTCGCGCCGGATGAACGACGTGTAGCCGTCCATGTACTCGCCGGCCGACCTTCCCTCGAGCATGCGGGCCGCACCGGCGAAGAACCGGATCTGGTCGATCATGGGCGGAACTTCCTCGCTCATGGTCAGCGCCACCGGCTTGCCGGTGTTCTCGCATTCGGCCCGCACCAGGTCCTCTGCATGCTCCTCGAGGGTCGACGCGACGCGCAGCATCGCCAGGCTGCGCGACGCCGGCGTGGCATTGCTCCAGCCCTCGAAGGCGGCAGTGGCCGCTTGCATAGCCTCGTCCACGACGCCAGGCCCGGAGTCCGGCGCCTGGGCGTAGACCTCGCCGGTGCTGGGGTTGACGATGTCGCGCAGCGGCGAGTCCCCGGCGTCGGCATGGTCGCCGGCGATGAAGTTGCGCACCCTGCGAACTGCCGTCTGCACTGCGTCGCTCCTCGCCGTTGTGCCGCCGGGCGGAGCCGGCTGGGCGGCGTAACACTAGTGCAGCCGAGGTGGGCTTGTGTAGAGGGGCGCGGGCGCGGCTCATGGTGGGACCTGGCGGCCGCGTTCACGCTCTGAAGCTCCGATGATCTTCGGGGGCTCAAAAGCGTCAAAGCTTGACAAGCCGCCCCTCCGAGTCCCATAGTCCGCGCACCATGGATCGGCGCCGAGCCGGCGGGTCGCTGGCCGATCTCCGACGAGCCAACCGCGACGAGGCGGTGCGTCTGCTGCGCCTTCATGGGTCCATGACCCAGGCGCAGCTTGCCCGCCTCTCGGGGCTGTCGCACGCCTCTGTCTCCAACATCGTCCGCGACCTGACCCAGGAGGGCACGGCGCGCGTTGAGACGCAGCAGCACAACGGCAGGCGGTCGGCTCAGGTGACCCTCAACCCGGACTCGGGCCTCGTGGTCGGGGTCGATTTCGGCAACCGCCACGTCCGGGTCGCCGTCGCCGACATGCTGCACAACGTCCTGGCGGAGGAGTACGCGACGCTGCCGCATGGACACCGCAGCGCCGAGTCCGTGCAGCGGGCGCTGCGCATCATCGCCGAGCTGGTTGCCTCCGGCGGCCGCCGCATGGACGAGATCAAGGGCATGACGGTGGGGCTGCCGGGCCCCATCGTGGAGGGGAGCAACCGGCTCGGCTCTCCCAACATCCTGCCCGGCTGGGCGGACGTCGATGTGGCCGAGTCCTTCCGGAAGGAGCTGCGCGTCCCAGTTGTTGTCGACAACGACGCAAACCTTGGCGCCGTCGCCGAGAGCCTGTGGGGACGAGGGCGCGAGGTGCGCAACTTCGCCTACCTGAAGCTCTCCACCGGCATCGGTGCGGGACTGGTGATCGACGGTCACCTGTACCGGGGCAGCGGCGGCATGGCCGGCGAGATCGGCCACACCACTATCGATGAGGATGGACCACTCTGCCGCTGCGGCAACCGGGGTTGCCTCGAGACCATGGCTGCAGCGCCGGCGCTGGTGTCGTTGCTGCAGGGCAGCCATGGCCCCGAGTTCTCACTGGAGGACCTGCTGCGCCTGGGCGCCCAGGGCGACATCGGCTGCCGCCGCGTCATCGCGGACGCGGGCCGCCACATCGGTGTTGCCGTCGCCAACCTCTGCAACCTGCTCAACCCCGAGCTGATCATCGTCGGCGGGGAGCTGGCTCTGGCAGGCGACGTGCTGCTGAGCGCGATCACAGATTCGCTGTCGCGGCGTGCCATGTCAGGCGCTGCGCAGGGGACCGAGGTCGTGACGGGCGCCCTTGCGGAGCGCACCGCCGTGCTGGGCGCCATCGCGATGGCCCTGCATGACACGGAGTCAGGCGGTGACGGGGTGCGGCCGCGGCTGGTGCCCGTAGGCAGCGCGGCGGCGCGGTGACAGGACAGATGTCGATTGCGGTGACGGTGTTCCACAGGAGGTCTGGAGTGACAGCACGGCTCAGGTGCGCAGGAGATGCACAACCAACAGCAACAGCAGCGCGAACAAGTTCGCAGGAGGTGACGCAGTGAGGTCGATCAGGATCAGCAGGTTCGCGCAGGCAGGCGCGGTCCTGGGAGTGGCGGCTGTGGCAGCCGCGTGCGGGGGGAACAGCAACGGCGGAGGCTCGTCCTCCTCCGGCTCGGCGACGATTCCGAGCGGAGTGAGCGTTAGCTCGTTCGACAACACGTTCAGCGAGATGAGCAAGTTCACGAGCCTGACGTCCGCGGGCAGAGGTCTGGTGGGCGTGATCCTTCCGGACACGACGTCGTCCACGCGCTACGTCGACTTCGATGCTCCCTACCTCACCAAGGCTTTTCAGACCGCGGGGTACAGCTCGTCCGACTTCAAGATCGACAACGCGCAGGGCAGCGACGCCACAGAGTTGTCTGACGCGCAGTCGGACATCACGCTCGGCGCCTCGGTGCTGGTGTTCGATCCACTCGACAGCACGGTGGGATCGCAGATCCAGCAGTACGCCGCCTCGCATGGTGTGGCGGTCGTCAGCTACGACCGCGCGACCTTCACCGGAAGCAATACGTACTACGTGAGCTTCAACAACATGCAGGTCGGCAAGCTCATCGGCCAGGGGTTCCAGCAGTGCGTGTCATCCTGGAACATCAGCAGCCCCCACGTCTTCGAGCTCGACGGCGGCGAGGACACAGATCCCAACGCCGTGTCCTTTGCGCAGGGCTACAACTCCGTCATCTGGGGCACCACCAACACACCGCTGAGCGCCGGCATGACCAACAGCAGCGGCTACACGCTGGTCGGCGACCAGATCACGCCGGGCTGGGTCAACGCCCAAGGACAGACCATCTTCCAGCAGCAGTACACGGCGCATCCGGACATCAACGCGACAGTGGAGGCCAACGACGGTCTGGCGAACGCGGTCGTCACCGACCTCAAGAACGCGGGCGTCGGCCCCAAGAAGGTGCCCACCACCGGACAGGACGCCACCCTGCAGGGGATGGAGAACATCCTCAACGGGTATCAGTGCGGCTCGGTGTACAAGCCCATCTACTTGGAGGCCCAGGACGCAGTTGCCGTGGCGACCATCCTGCGTGCCGGCCTCACACCACCGTCCGCCCTGGTGAACTCCACCACCACGCCACCGCACGGCGTGTCGGGCAACCCGCAGCCTGCGTCGCTGCTCACCCCCACCTGGGTGACAGCGCAGAACATGAACGACACGGTCATCAAGGACCAATTCGTTTCTGCCACGACGCTGTGCAACGCAGTCGGCGCGAGCGTGTGCAGCGCGGCGGGCATCTCCGGCTGACCCAATCGAGGTACGTGGTGCACGGTGCTGAGGCGCCGTGCACCACCGCTGCCTTGCCGGCCGGAACCCGGAGTCATAATGGCGTTCGCCGAACACAGAGCTGTTGGAGGTCGGGTCATGAGTGACGCGAGCCTGGCCGCCGCCACACCGGCGGCCGCGCCTGTGCAGCCGTTGCTCGAGGTGCGCGATGTCGACAAGCACTTCGGGCCCGTGCAGGCTCTGTACAAGGTCAACCTCAGGCTGACACCCGGCCATGTGACAGCGCTCTGCGGTGACAACGGCGCAGGCAAGAGTGTCCTGACCAAGTGCATCGCCGGCATTCATCAGCCGGACGGCGGTGCGATCGTGTGGCAGGGCAACACCGTGCACATCCGCAGCCCGCGTGATGCGTCGCGCCTGGGCATCGAGACCGTCTACCAGGACCTCGCGCTCGCCGACAACCTGGACATCGTGCAGAACATGTTTCTCGGTCGCGAGCGGCTGAGAATGGGAGGACTGCTCGACGAGGACAGCATGGAGCGCGCCGCGGCAGAGACTCTCGCTGGCTTGCGCGTCACCACCGTGCGCTCCATCCGCCAGCCGGTGGCCTCGCTGTCCGGCGGGCAGCGCCAATCGGTGGCGGTGGCCAAGGCGGTGATGTGGAACTCCAAGCTCGTGATCATGGACGAGCCCACCGCTGCTCTCGGTGTGGTGCAGACGCGCATGGTGCTCGACCTGGTGCGCCGCCTGCGTGACCGCGGACTGGCCGTTATGGTGATCTCGCACAACCTGAACGACGTGTTCGAGGTCGCCGACGACATAGCGATCCTGTACCTGGGACGCATGGTCGCGCAGGACAGCGCTTCAAAGTTCGACAGGCAGAGTGTGGTGCAGTACATGACCACAGGCGGACAGCTGCGCGTCACCGACGGCGGTCCAGCGTCGAAGACGGCGAACTGACGTGGCCGACGTCAAGGACGCAGGGCTCGTCGAGGTGCAGCCCGAGCCGGCAGCGGTAGCTGCAGAGGTCCCTCCGGCGATCGCTGCCCAAACGCTCGGCCAGTACCTGCGCGCCTGGAGCGTGCGCATCCGCAGTGGCGACAGCGGCGTGCTCCCCGTGGTGCTGGGGCTCGTGATCATCTCGGTGGTGTTCGAGCTGATCAGCCCGCGCAACGCGTTCTTCCTGCCGGAGAACCTGGTGAACCTGTTCCAGCAGAGCGCCGTGTTCATGGTGCTGGCGATGGCCGAGATCTTCGTGCTGCTGCTGGGCGAGATCGACCTGTCCCTCGGTTACGTCGGCGCTTGCGGCGCCGTGGTGACGGTGCAGCTGGTGCAGGGCGTCACCACGAACTGGCCCTGGTGGGGGGCCATCATCGTTGGATTGCTGTTCTGCGCAGTGTTCGGCGCGCTGCAGGGGACGATCATCTCGCGCCTCCACGTGCCGTCGTTCGTGGTCACGCTGGCAGGGTTTCTTATCGCCAACGGGCTGATGCTCATCCTGCTGCTGCTGGGTCCGTTCTCCGGGTACATCACGCTGGTCAGCTCGCAGCCCAACGCCAACGTGCTGCGCAACCTCATGTTCGGCAACATCGATCCGACCATCAGCTGGATTGTCCTGGCGATCGTGGTTGCGCTGCTCGGCGGCTGGTTCCTCTACCGTGACCTGAACCGCAGACGCAGCGGGCTCGTCGTGCCGCCGTTCAGCCTCGTCGTGATCAGGATCCTGCTCATGGCAGGTGTTGGCGTCGCAGTCGTCGCCATCTGCGACGTCGACAGGTCGCACTCGCTGCTCATCCACGTGGTGGGAGTCCCGGCCGTCATCCCCATCGTGCTGGGAGTGCTCGTGGTCTGGACGGTACTGCTGCAGCGCACCCGGTTCGGCCGATACGTGTATGCCGTCGGCGGCAATGCCGAAGCGGCACGGCGCGCCGGCGTGTCGCTGCCTCGGATCCGCACGCTGTGCTTCATGCTGTGCTCGATGACGGGGGGAATCGGCATGATCCTGTACGCGTCGTACCTCGGCGGCATGTCCAACAACGTCAACGGCGGCCAGCTCGTGTTGTTCGCGGTCGCCGCCGCTGTCATCGGTGGCACCAGCCTCTTCGGCGGCCGCGGCAAGGCCATGCACGGCGTGCTCGGCGGCCTGGTGATCGGCGGCATCTACAACGGCATGGGGCTCATCGGCCTGCAGGTGCAGGCGGAGTTCATCGTCACCGGCTTCGTGCTGATCGCTGCAGTGTCGATCGACGCTCTCTCGCGGCGTGCGGCCTCGGCGGGCAGCGCAGCCCGCGTCTAGCGCTCAGACCTCCGACATGAGGAGCCGGTAGTACGGCCGGAAGCCCTGGCGCTCGTACATCCTGATGGCGTCAGAGTTGGCATCAACCACGTCCACCACCCAGTGGGTGACGCCGTGCTCGCGGCAGATGTTCCTGCAGGCCTCGACCAGTGCCGTGCCGACGCCACGTCCTTGTGACCCGGGTGCGACCGCGAGCGATTCGAGCTCGCCAACACGGTCACCGAGCGCCCACGTCGCCCCGGGCGGACTCAGTCGTAGAACCGCGTAGCCGATCGGCGGTGACCCGTCACCGTCAAACGCAAGCAGCATCCAAGCGTCGACGCCTGACAGCCATTCAACGTACTGCTCGCGGCGCACCAGCCATGCATCATCGGCCGGCCGCACTGGCCAGACCCCGCCGACCACCTGGCGATGGTGCTCGACCATGCCGCGAAACAGCGACGCTGCTTCGTCGACGCGGTCGACGGAGGCGCGCTCGATCCGCACGTCAGTCGAGGCGAGGCCTCCGGCGGCGTCGCATCGCCACGACTCCGGTTGTCACCGCCGCGCCGGTGATTGCCAGGCCCGGCACGAGCGGTGTCTCGGGAGTGTTCGCCGGTCCGGTGGCCAGCGCCGAGGTGCACGTCGCGCCGGTGGTCAGGCTCGGTCCGCTCGCCTGCTGCAGGAACAACGGACGGCTGGTGGAGAACTGATCGCCGGTGACGGTGTCGGTGAGCACCGTGTCACCCGTTGCGATCATCAGGCAGCCGTTCTGGTCCAGCGCGGTGGTGAGGTAATCACCCAGACGGCGGTCCTGGCCGGTGGCGACGCAGGTGGTGCCGCTCTGGCAGATCCCGCCGACGTGGAAAACGCCAGCGGGGTGCAGGCCGTCGAAGTTGGGCACGGCATTGACGGAGGGCGGCGGATAGGTCGTCGTCGAACTCGTCGCGCCGGTGATGTTGGCGACATGGATCGTCCACTGGCTGGGCTGACCGTTGCTCATGAGCGCCGCGCTGTCGCAATCAGGATCGGTCAGTTGGTTCGACTGATACCAGGCAACTGAGACGTTGCCCGCGGCGCCCGCCACGGCGAACGGCCAGAGGGCTGTGGTGCCGCCGGTCGTGGCCGAGTCGGCGATTGTGAGCGGCGGCGACCAGGTCTTGCCCTCGTCCTTCGTGTACATCATGTACACGGCATTCGGTTCGATGTCCAGGCCGCCGAG
>JAFAJR010000205.1 GCA_019236085.1 Candidatus Dormiibacterota bacterium | reverse complement strand
GCTCCGCCAGGTAGCACTCCAAAGCCTGCGACCAGATCGATGGGCGGAACCGCAGCACTGCCAGCCCGTCCGGTCCCGGCCCGGCGAGCAGGACCACGAAGTCCGAGCCCATCAGCTGCAGCACACGCTCGGCCAGGGCCGCCTCACCAGGGGTCGGATCGTCGTATTCGGTGTTGAAGGCGTGCAGGAGACGGCCCACGGCGCCGGCGTCATCCGGGGCGGCGACGCGCACCTGAGACGGCATGACGGAGAGCCTACGCTCGGCCGATGAGCCGGGATCAGGCGACCAGGCCGGCCCGCCTCCAGATGGCCCGGGCGGCACCGGTGCCGATGAGCCCCAACTCGTCGAAGTTGGCCACCAGCTTGGCGGCGGCCCAGCGCAACGTTGCCTGACGGTGCTCGCTGGCGCGCGCCGCGCGCCGGGCGGCACCCGGGTCCAGCCCCACCGCGACATAGCAACCCGGGTGCACCAGGGCGCCGGCGATGACAGCGGCGGCGGCGGCGATGATCATGCGGACCCGTTGCCGCTGCAGCGGGCTGAGCCGCTTCACCCGGCGCTCCAACTCCTCCCGGGCGAACTTGACGTGCCGGGCCTCTTCGATGACGTGGAGCCGGGCGACGGCGCGGGTCAGGGGCTGGAGCGCCTCGTCGACCATCATCTCCCGCTGGAAGGTGTCGAGCAGCTCCTCGGCGATGAGGATGCCGGCGAAGCCCTCGGCGGGGTGGGCCATCGTCTTCATCAACCGGCCGAGGGTGATGGTGGCCGTCTGCGGGCGGAGCTCGGTGCCGCCGAGCACCTCGACCATGCGGGCGAACATGGCGGAGTGCCGGCACTCGTCGGCGATCTCCGTCAGGGCCCAGCGAGTGTGCTGCGAGGTGTAGTCCTCGTCGTAGGCGTAGCGCACCAGGAGCTGGGCCAGGATGAGCTCGAACCAGATCCCGGCCTGGGCCCAGGATGCCACCTCGAGACGCGAGAGCGCTATCCGCTTCGTTTCGTCCAGCATGTCCCAGAGCGATGTGCCATACAGCGACACGCGTTCCGGCGGAATGTAGTAGTGGTCGTCAACCACGCGGTCGGGCCACTCGATGTCGGTGTCGGGATCGAACGACCGGCGCGCCGCGGCCGCCACCAGCCGGCGCGCAATCTCCTCGCGGTCGGTGTCCGCCGGGTGGCGGACCGGCGGACGCTCGGCGAGTGTGGCGCTCATGTCCCTGTCCTCCATGTCCTGCTGCGAGATTGCGTGTTACCCACGGTAACAGCTACCATCGGTAACATGCAAGTGCTGGAGCGCCCGGCAAGCCGCCGGGAGCGCTGGGAGGCCCACCGGGCGGAGCGCCGCCAGGCGATGATCGAGGCGGCGGTGCGCGCGATCCGGCGGCGCGGCCCGGCGGTGACGATGGACGACATGGCCGCCGAGGCAGGTGTCGCGAAGCCGATCCTCTACCGCGTCTTTCGCGACAAGGCGCAGCTCTATCGCCTTGTCGGTTCCGCGGTGGCCGAGACAGTGCTCATCCCGGCTCTCATGGCAGAGATGCAGGCAGGCAGGCCGGCCCAGGACCAGGTGGCCGCGATGATCGACGCCTATCTCAGGGTCATCGAGGCCGATCCTCAGCTCTACCGTTTCGTCGTCCACCCGGCGCTTGACGAGCGGCCGGTGCCGGCCGACCTTGTGGGGACCTACAAGCAGGTCATCGCCGGGCACCTGGCCCGGTTCATCGAGGCAGCGCTGGAGCGGCTGGGGCTTGACCGCGGCGGGGCCGAGCCCTGGGCCGAGGCGCTGGTCGGGATGGTGCACGAGGCCGGAGACTGGTGGCTGGAACGCCGAACGATGAGCCGTGAGCAGCTCACCGGCTACCTCGCAGCCCTGGTCTGGGGCGGCTTTGCGGCACTGGAGACCGCCGCCGCCGCCGGCTGAAGTCCGAGGAAGCGCAGCAGGTTGCGGCCGTCCTCATCCAGTTCTCGGCGTGCCGTCGCCGAGATCGGTGCGAAGGGTTCCAGCGCCACCGCTCTGTCCGTTCGCTGCCAGGTGGCGGCGGCCCGGCCGGCGACCAGCGCGAAGGGAAGGAACATGCCGCCGCGGACGAGCCGCGACTGGTTCTCCCCGAGGACCCAGGAGCGTGAATGCCAGCCCATGAGGACCGGCTCGAACGACCCCAAAAGCTGTGGAGCAGGCATTCCACCCTGCCCCGGCCGGCCGCGCAGCCGCACCATGCCGTCGCCGCAGTCCGTCACCTCGCTCGCGATCGCGGAGAGCGCCCGCCGTGCTTCGCCGAGGCTGATGCCCGCCCACTTGGCCAGGTCTCTGTCGGAGGCTGGGGCGTGGCCGGCCAGGTATCGGCGCGCCAGCTCGGCCAGCGCCTCGTTCTCCTCCAGGGGCCGCCTGGCCGGCAGCCAGTCGGCGGCCAGGACGTATGCATGCTGCTTGCCCAGCATCGGCCCGCGCAGCAGGAAACCGTTCAGCGCTGCAAACGCTGCCAGCTGGATGAACGCCTGACCCTCGGTGCGCACCCCGGCCGCGGCGACGGCCGCCCGGAGGTCGGCGCGCCGCATCGGCCCGTTGGACAGCGCCCGCCAGACGACCGCGATGCCGCGCTCGGTCATCTCCGCACTGACGCCTTCCTGCGCCAGCCGGCGGCGCACGGCGGGGAGGATGCGGTGGGCGGTCAGCGAGTGGAGCCACCAGTAGTCTTCGGCGGCGACGAGATGGAGGGTGCCGCGGTTCAGCCAGCTGATCACCACAGAGCCGTCCGCCAGGGCTGCGTCGACGTCGGCGGCGCGCAGGTTCGTCGAGCGAGCACGGACAGCGAGGCGCGCGCCCATGGGGTCCTGAGCCTGCATTGCGCAGATGCGGCGCACCACGTCGACGACGTGGCGGGCGGGAGTCCCGCTCAGGAGCTGCGAGGCGAATCGCTGCGAGGCGACACCGCTCCCGCTTTCGATGGCCACGACGGCCGCACGATACCGGTGAGCGACACCGCAAGTGCCGGCTTTTCCGGGTTCCGAGTGCAGCGCAGCCTGCGCACTGGACCGCGCTGCTCGACGACGATGTGCCGGCAGTGCTCCGCACCTGGCGACGAGGCGAAGGGCGAGACGGGCGCGTAGTGCGGGCAACCGGCGACCGTCTCGTTGGAGTACGGGCAGATCCGCGGCTGCCGTGGTGCCATGTGCAGCTGATCGTGGCCACCGCATCGACCCCGGCGACAGGGCCGAAGGTCCTGGCAACTGCTGACGCATGCCCCTGCGCCATCGGCGCCGTTGTCGCCAGCATCAAGGGCGACAAAGAAGACCGACCAGTGGGGCCGGACCAATCACACAAGGAGCAGATGCCATGACAAGAGGACTTCGGTGGCGAGTCTTCGTTCTCCAGGTGGGACTGGTCGGGATCCTCGGATTCGTCGCCGGTTTCGCTTTTTGGGCGAGCAACTTTGCGACGGGGCAGGTGACGACGCAGCTGACCGAGCAGAAGATCACCTTCCCGGCGGCGAATTCGCCTGCCATCACAGCCCTTCCGGCCGCCGACGCTGCGGCGATGGGCGCATACGCTGGGCAGACGATGACAACCGGCCCGCAGGCGGAGACCTACGCGGACCACTTCATCGCGGTGCACCTGCAGGAGATCGGCGGCGGGCTGACCTACGCACAGTTCCCCCCAACCGGCCTCACGCCGCAGCAGACGGCGCAGAAGGCGGCGTTGTTCCAGGGTGAGACGCTGCGCGGCTTGTTGCTGAATGCCTATGGCTGGTGGCAGATCGGGCAGTACGCGCAGTACGCCGCCATCGGTCTGAGCATCGCAGCGTTCGCGGTGCTGCTGGCCTTCGCGTTCGAGCTTGCGGTGTGGCGGCGCTCGACGGCCGGCACACCGGCTGCGGATCGAGCGACCGTCGCAGCCCGCATGACCCGGGTCGCCTGAGCGTCACCATCGACGGCCCGTCGGATTCGACCGGCGGGCCGTTCTCATATCTGTGCGCCACACGAGGGATGACATGCCAATGAACGCCACAACTACGGTCGAGACCATGAGCACGGAGGAAGCAGGACGCTTGCTCATGGGCCACGCGTACCTGGGCCGCATCGCCTTCTTCGACGGTGCGGGAGTGCACATCCTGCCGGTGAACTACCTCGCCGAAAGCGAACGCTCCGTGGTGTTCGTCACCGCAAGCCGAAGCATCATCGACGCGGTCTCACACGGTGCGGACGTGGCGTTCGAGGTCGACGACAGCCGCTCGCTCTTTCACAGTGGCTGGAGCGTCGTCGCCCGTGGCCATGCGACGGAGGTGACCGGAGATGCAGATCTTAGGCGGCTCCGCCGCGGGCCCCTGCGTTCCTGGGCGGTGAGCCCGCAGGAGCGATGGGTTCGCATCGACATCACTGAGATCAGCGGTCGCCGCATCCGCGAACACTGAAAGCGAGGCTCAGTAGCCGTTGCCTCCAGGCGACGGCTACGGCTGCTGCGGACTGAGACACGGAAAGCGCACCATACCCACCACAGGCGTCGTGAAAGATTCCGGCCGGCCCGGTCGTTATCCGCTGCGAATCGCCAGCAACAGGGGGGCACCATGTTTCGGTCGACCGAACGCGCCGCGGGCATTCGTGGTTGGAAACGGCTTGGAGTGGCCGCCCTTTCGGCATTGCCCCTGGCATCGGTCTTCGCCGCGCCCGGCAGTGCATCCGCAGCAGCGGGCCAGCTGGCGCTCACCGGCAACGTGCTGCCCGGTCTGAGCCAGGCGACCAAGGTCGGCCCTGTGCCGGCGAGCACCCCCATGCGAGTTCTCGTCGACCTTCAGCGGCCCGACCCGGCCGGTGAGTCGGCGGCGTACGCCGCGATGTACAACCCGGCCAGCCCGCAGTACCACCATTTCCTGACGCCGTCGCAGTTCACGGCTCGATTCGGCGTCCCCTCGAGCCAGACACAGGAGCTCTCCAGCTGGCTCGGCGGCGGCGGGCTCCACGTGTTCTACACAGCGCCAGCGGGGGACGTGGTTGAGGCGTCAGGCAACGCGGCTCAGGTCAGCGCGTTGTTTCACACCACGATCTCGTCCTACACCTTCAAGGGGCTGCATTTCATCGCCAACGAGCAGCGTCCCTCGGTGCCGGCGAACCTCCCAGTGGTGAGCGTGGTGGGTCTCAACACGCTGCAGCACTTCACGACCAACGCACCGCAGCCGAGCACGGTTCCCAATGCGAGCACGCCGTGCAACCTCGCCGGGCCTGCTCTGAATCCACCGCTGCCTTCATCAGTCTGCGTCGGCGACTACACGCCGCAGGACATGTGGAAGCTCTATGACATGCCCTCGAGCGACGAAGGCCAGGGGCAGTCGATGGGCATCTTCATGGAGGGCATCACCGCCTCGGTCATCGCCGACCTGCGCGTGTTCGAGGCCCGGATGGGCCTGCCGCGCGTGCCGGTGACCGTGGTGCCGGCGCCGCAGCCCAGCCAAGAGTGGGTTCCCACTGACAATTCCGGTGAGTTCGAGTGGGATCTGGACTCGGATTCGTCCACGGGCGCAGCACCCCTCGCGGACCGCCTCTACTACTACGACGCCAACTCTTTGTACGACGCCGACGTCGAAGCGGAGTTCTCGACATGGGCCAACGATCCCAACGGCCCCCTGCAGATGAACGCCAGCTTCGGCGAGTGCGAGACGATCCCGGCCAACGCCATCACGGGCAACCCGGCGGTCGACCCGCCGGGCATCTTCGGACTGCCCTACGGCGAGGGACTGGGCGACAACCTCGAGCCTGTCGCCGAGGGAACCCTCATGCACGCGGCCATGGAGGGGCGCACGCTCTTCTCGTCGGCAGGTGACACCGGTGGATCGTGCCCGGGCCTCGTCGTGCCGATCCTGGGTGCCGGCAACGGCGTCGCCAACCAGGGTGATCCCTACCAGAACTACCCGTGCGCAAGCCGCTACGTGGTCTGCGTCGGCGGCACCGTGCTGTACGCCAACGACGACACCAACGGCTTCCCCCAGAGCCGCTACACGGAGATCTCCTGGACCCACACCGGCGGCGGCAACTCGGGCTTCATCAGCGAGCCTGACTTCCAGCTCAACTACCTACCGGCGGGCGGGCCGACCGGCGAGAACCTGGCTCCCTGCGTTACGGACTACACGGGAACGACCAAGTACGCGGTCGGGACG
>JAFAJR010000175.1 GCA_019236085.1 Candidatus Dormiibacterota bacterium | reverse complement strand
CCATTCGATGTCGGTGGCGCGCAGCGTCAGGCCGGCGCTGCGCTGCTTGCCGTGGAGCAGTGGCGACGTGTTCCTCGCGTAGTCGGCGACGATCATCAGCGACTGCGGCGCCGCGTCGACGTGGCGGCCCAGCGGTCGTGCAATGTCCTCGGCGTGGATCACCGCCTCTCCGAGCATGGCTACCAATGGCCCCGGAGGCGCCGTCGATCTGCTCATCGTCTCGCGAAATTCGGCGGCAAGGCGCGTGGTGGGTTCGTCGCGATAGTTGGCCACCGCCCGGCCGGTCATGGTGTTGAAGCGGAAGCCGGCGGCTGCGAACTTGCCGATGAAGCGCGGCGGCGTCATGAGAAAGGTATCGATGTTGTGGGCAACGACGTCACGAACGCGCCATGCTGCGCAGAGTGACGGCGTCTCCCACTCCGCGTCGGTGACGGTGTCCAGCACCGCTGCAAGCGCAGCTCGCTGTTGATGGATGAGCGGCCACAGTTCTGCCTTGCTCGGTGCTGCCGTCGCCATTGCCTCGCCCCTCGTGGATTCGGTCCCTTGGACGCGCAGCCTAGCGCAGCCCGGCATGCGGCTGCGCGTGGCAGCCGGCGGAGGGAATCGAACCCACGACCGACTGTTTACAAAACAGCTGCTCTACCGCTGAGCTACGCCGGCCGGCACCCCGAGTCTACCCCGCGCCGACGCGCCGGCACCGGTCACCAGCGCGAACCCCATCGCCGCGAGTAGCAGCAACGGTACCAGCGCATCGGGCCGTTCCGACCCGAACGGGAGGATCTGATATTCCGCCGCGAGCACCAAAGCGAGCCATGCGATGACCGCAACGGTCCGACGGTCGTGTATCCGCATCAGCACCGCGGCGAACACCGGCGTCAGCAGCGCCAGGTCCTGCACGAACAGATGCGGCGACGCGACCAGTGAGGCGCACGTCGCACCCAGCAGGCACACTTCGAGCCCCGCGGGTTGGCGTGACGCGCGGCCCAGCATCCATCCCATCGCGATGAGCACGACAGCAGCGAGGGTTGCGAGCACCTGTGCTGCAGGGCCGTTGCCCATGACATCCGCCGCCAGACCGAACACGCTGATCGAACCCGACGGGTCCACCGTCGCCGTGATTCCCAATGTGTGCAGCCAGCCGGCAATGCCGCCGCTGCCCACAAGCGCGAGGCTGACGAGCGCTGTCACCACGCCGCCGATCGTCAGGCCCGCCGCACCACGCCACAGCGAGCGGCCGATCACGAACGCGCCCAGGGCGAGTGCCAGCTGCGGCTTGCCGCTCAGCATCGCCACACACAGCACAGCGGCGGCAGGAATCTCGGCGCCACGCCGCCACAGCGCGTAGGCGACGGCGAGTTCGAGCGCGGGCAAGCCATCCCATTGTCCGAACAGGATGGTCGCCACCGTCCCGGCGCCGGCGAACGCGACAGCGACGGCCGCGAGCCGCGTCCTTGTGTCTCGCACAGCCGACGCCCGTACGGCGATCACCGCCGACACTGCGATGAACATCGCCTGCAGCAGCCCCCATACCGAGAAAGCCGCCGGCAATGGCAGCAACGACACCGGCAGCGCGAGCAGCAGCGACAGCGGTGCCCAGGTGAAGGGGTGCGCCCAGGCCCCGGCAACACCATGGGTGACCTGGCTGTACAAGGCCGCCTGCGCGGTGAAGTCGTATGCATGTGATGGTCCGGCGCTGCGCCAGGCGGAAGCGCCGAACCAGCTCGCCGCGTAGTCGCTCGACGACGCGGCATCGCCTGCAGTCGCGGTGTGCACGGCGGACGCGACGAGCACGGCACACTGCACCAGCAACGCACCCACCGCGGCGGCCCGCAGCGCAACCGTTTCTCGCCTCATGCTGTCGCGGCGTGAACTGGATTCGCAGCGTGCGTCCTGTCAGCAGCCGGCCGCCGCCGCACGGCGTGCAGCAGCGCTGCGATGAGCAGCACCATCAGCAGCGTCTCCGCGTGCACGCCGGTCCAGATCAGGTAGCTGTCGAGAAGCTGCGCCGCACTGAGGGCGACGGCGAGCGCCGCCCCCAGCGTCCTGTCGATGCCGGTCATCACCAACACCGGCAGCACAAGCACCGCCAAGTCGTACGAGTAGACATGCGGCGCCGCCAGCAACGAGAGTACGACGGCGCAGGCGAGCAGGAGCGACGG
>JAFAJR010000171.1 GCA_019236085.1 Candidatus Dormiibacterota bacterium | reverse complement strand
CCTGCGTCCAGCTCACGGTGCAACCTGTTGGGTTCTCGCTTTGCGGCAGCGCCGTTACGGTGGCGATGGGCGCGTGGGTCACCGAGAACTTGAGCGCAATCTCATTCCAGAGGTCGTTGCTGCCGCTGTCGTAGCCCAGCGCCCAGATGCCGATGCCACGCAGCCCGTCGGCATTGACCAGGTCGTACTTGTCGCCGAGCGACTGCGCGTTGTCGTAGTACAGCTCGCGGTACGAATTCCAGTTGCCGCCGCAGGGATCGTTGGTCTGCGGGCTGTACCAGGTGGCGTACGGCTCGTCGAACGTCGGGTCCCAGAACTGGCGCAGCTGCTGAGCACAGGCGAAGTCGCTGAGCGCGCCGCTGTACGTGTCTGCCGAGTCGTTGCTGCCGGGCTGCACGCCGTCGTTGCCGGGTGTGGGGTTGCTCACGCTCCACTTGTAGCCGTAGTAGGGAACACCCAGGATGAGCTTCGATGCCGGGACGCCGTATGTGTCCATGTAGTCGGTCACCGACTGCGTGACGTTGTACCAATCGCCATGCAGCGGAGCTGTCGGACCTGCCTGCGACGCCGACGCAAAGCCGTAGCCCATGAGGTCGAAGGCGTCGAGATGTGGCACAAGGCCGCTCAGGTCGTACATGGTGCCGCCCTGCCTGGCGGACGCGTACGTGTCGACAGTGAGATACGACTGCTGCGGCACCTGCGCGATCAGCGCGCTGTACAGCTCGCCGATGAAGGTAGTGAAGTTTGCGCTGACACTCGAGTCCGTCCCCTCGAAGTCGACGTTGACCCCGTCGCCGCCGCGCGTTCGCAGCTGGTTGATGACGTTGGCGATGAGCTGCTGGCGCGTTGTTTCCGAACCGGTTATCGATGCGATCGTACCGTTGTCGAATGACTTCACCGTGAGCACGACCCTGTCCCCAGCGGCGTGCGCGCTGGACATCAACTGTGTGAGTTGCGGGCTCCACCACCCGGCGTAGCCGCTGTCGCTGGTGACCAGGCTGCCGTCACTGTTCACGTTGACGCCGAAGTAGGCGATCGTCGACAGCAGCGAAAAGTTGAGGTCACTGCTCCACGATCCTGAGGTAACCTCGCCGGACTGCGCGAACCCCAGGATCTCGGGGTCCCGCCGGGCCGCGCCGCCTGTCGCCAGGCCATGGAAGGCCGGGTCGCGGACCAGCGCGATCTTCGGATGCGCGACGGGCGCCACCGGCGTGCCCCGCAGCCAGTGCAACGGTGCCGGCTCGGTGGTGTCGTCGAACGCCGCGTGTGGCTGCACCGCTACACGCTGCGCGGGCGCAGCGCTCGGCGCCACATGCGCCGCGACCACGACCGGAGTCGCCACAATCATTGCGATTGCAATAACAAGTGCACCGAAAGGGAGACGCCGCGGCACTCGCCGAAGACTACGGCAATGCGACGTGCAGCGCTCGAAAGCGTTGCGGCTGATTGACCGCACCGTTACCGATGTGCGATCCATCCGTCCGGGGTCCGATGTGAGTATGGGCCGCCGATGGCGGAATCTCCCCTCCTTCCGCGCGCGCGTCCTCCGCTGCATCTACGCATCGCCGCTGCAGCAGTTGGTGTGCTCACGCTTGCCGTCACGTCTCCGGCACAGCACGCTGCGGCGGGTGAGGTGACGTTCGAGGCGCCGGCGACGAGCCAACACGGCGGTTTGCTCGCAGTCGCCGAACACCGAGCCAGCACCGGTCCGTACGGCACAGCACTTCTGGCCGGGTGCACATGGGCGACGTGGGTCAGCAATTGCGGCAACCTCACGGTGTACGGCAACGGTTCGTCATTCGACGACACCGGCTGCGGCGCGCCGAACGGTTGCACCTTCGGCCTTGAGTTCCAGTGCAACGAGCTGGCGCAGCGCTACGCCTATTACGCCTGGGGCGAGCCCGCGACCTGGGACGGCTACGGCGGTGACCAGGGCGACGCGTATGAGATGTGGAACGCCGGGCCTGCGCTACCAGTGCCCCTGGAGCAGTTCCCCAACGGCGGCGGCGTGCCCCCTCAGGTAGGCGATCTCATGGTCTTCAACCAGGGCTGGCTGGGCAGCTACTGGGACGGCGCCGGCCACGTCGCAGTGGTGACATCGGTCGACCTGGTGAACGGTGTGGTCAGCG
>JAFAJR010000084.1 GCA_019236085.1 Candidatus Dormiibacterota bacterium | reverse complement strand
ACGACGACGATGGTCGCCGCCAGAGCGGCGCCCGCCTGAAGCAGGCGCGGGACGAGCACAGTCGTGGCGGCGCCGGCAACGATGATCGCCGCCAGCACGTAGAACGCGACCCCGTTCACGGCTCGCCCGGCGCGTCAAAACAGCCGTCGAGCATCGGCGGCATTGTAGTCACGCCACGCTCGGGCTCAGACGGTGTCGTCCTCATCGAGCGGCGGCAGCGGGGCCGGGGCGACCACAGCGCCGTCGGGCACGCGTTCGAAGAGCAGCAGCAGGCTCAGGCCGACGGCGGCGGCCAGAAGGCCGGCAACGGCCACCGGTGTGAGGTGCAGGCCGATGAGCGGAATGGTCACCCCGGCGTCCCACGGACCCGGCGCCGTGGAGGGCGTGCCGCCGGGGGCGGGGTAGCTCCGCTGCCCCACGACGCCGGCAACGAAGGCGGCACACCCCAAAGCGCAGACGTAGCCGAACCAGTTGCCTCCCCGGACCGCTGCAGTCAGGGCCGCGACGCCGCCGACGCACGCGATGGCCACCGCCAGCGAGCCGATGACCACATCGCCGACAGAGGGCGGCACTATGCGGCTCCGGTGACGCTGCCACCGCCAAGCACGCGGTCGCCGTCGTAGAGCACCGCGGCCTGGCCGGGAGCAACCCGGCTGGCCGGACTGTCGAGGCGAATGTGCGCGCCACCCCCCGAATCCGCAGCGACGGTCGCAGGCAGGGCCTCACCGTGGGCACGAAGCTGCACCGCGCAGCGCTGCGCCGGCTGCGGTGGCCTGCCGGACGTCCAGCTGCACGACGCGACCTCGACGCGGCTCATGGTCAGCGCTTCACGGGGTCCCACGACAATCGTGTTGTCCGCAGGCCTGACCTCTATGACGTAGCTGGGCCGCGCGTCCGGCGTCAGCGGCTGCAGCCCCAGGCCCGACCGCTGCCCCACGGTGTGGAAGGGAAGGCCGCGATGTCTTCCGACCTCGCGCCCGTCGAGGCTGACGACGGGTCCTGCCTGAAAACGACCTGCGAGCCGGGTGCTCAAGTGTTCGGAGATCCGCCCGTCAACGAAGCAGAGGTCCTGGGATTCGGGCTTGGCCGCAGTGTGCAGCCCGAGCCGGTGCGCCTCGGCGCGCACCTCCTGCTTGGTCTCGTGGCTCCCCAGCGGAAAGACTGCCCGGCTCAGCTGTTCCTGGGCGAGCCGGTGCAACACGTACGACTGGTCGCGACGACCGTCCAGTGCGCGATGGAGCGTCCACTCGCCGTCAGCGAAGCCGGTCCTCGCGTAGTGGCCCGTGGCCACATGGCTGGCACCGGCTTCCATCGCCCGCTCCAGGAGCACCCCGAACTTGACCCGCTCGTTGCAGCGAACGCAGGGGTTGGGGGTGTTGCCGGCGGCGTAGCCCTCCTCGAACTCGGCGACCACCAATTCAGCGAAGTCTCGCTCGAGGTTCCAGACGTAGTGGTCGAGACCCACGGCGGCGGCGACGCGCCGGGCATCGTCGACGGCATCGATCGAGCAGCAGCCGCGATCGCGGACCATCTCCCGGCTGGAGGGCCACATCGCCAGCGTGATGCCGAACGCCGGGATGCCGGCGGCCGCCACCCTCGCCGCGACAACGCTGGAATCGACCCCGCCCGACATGGCCACGGCGACCACGGCACCCCGCGGCAGCCGCGTGAGTGGGTCCTCAGCGACCTCCGCCTGCAACGGCGGGGATGATGGAGAGCTCGTCGCGCTCCGCAACCGGTGTGTCGAGCCCCTGGCCGAAACGGATGTCGGAGTCATTGACGTAGATGTTGATGAACTGGCGCAGGTTGCCCTGGTCGTCGTAGAGGCGGTCGCGAAATCCAGGGTACTCGGCGTCGAGCTGCGTGAGGACCTGGCCGACGGTCCCGCCCTCGACCTGGACGTCAGCGCTGCCGTTGGTGAGACGGCGCAGCGGACCAGGAACGCGAACGGTGACCGCCATCGGCTGCGAGTATATGGAAGCAGCCCTCAGGGAGCGGCCGACAGCTCCACCACCAGTGGGCTGCGTTCGGCCCGCTTCTGGGCGCCATTGGTGAGGTCGTCGAACACCAGCTGGGACCAGCTCTCCATGCTCAGGTAGTGACGGCTCATCTCCTTGAGCGCAAGGCATTGACCCTCGAGCTTGGCTGTCTCGCGGACGTCGACGAATCCCAGCGTCGGCTCGACGATGAACACCAGCCCCAGGTGCACCCGCGACACAGGGCTGGAGTCGTCGTTGATCGCCGCAACCAGCCGCGCCGTCGCCGGTGAGGGGCAGCGGATCTCCTCAGCCCACTCGCGACGCAGGCCCCCGGCAATCGGGTCGCCGGCTTCGCCGTCGCCGGGATTGACGTGGCCGCCGATGCCCAATGAATAGAGATGGTGCAGGCGCCGCTCCGACGAACGCCGCAGGCGGCGGGTCAGGAGGTAGGTCTCGTCGTGCGGGTGTCGCACCACGCAGTACGGGATGATCTGCTGCAGCGACGGGTCGTCCTCGACCTGCCGCCGCGGGCGGTATTCGGACGAGGCGTTCACCGTGCGGAGGACGCGCTCCAGGCCCCGGGTCACCAGGCCATGCCAGGCGCCGTCCGGGAAGATTGTGGTGCGCGGCACCACCAGAACGTCCTCCTCCACCTGGAGGCGTCCGCGGCCATGCCGAATTCGTTGCTGCAGCGCAGCGCCGCTCCGGGGCAACGAGCCGGCCACGGCGGAATTCAACCATCCGCGACCATTGCGATGTGCCGGAGCTCCCTGAAGTGGCCGCCCTCGCCGCCGCGCTCGACCGCGAGCTGGCCGCCCGCACCGTGACGCGGGCCCTGATGCGCTCGGTCGCGGCCTTGAAAACCTTCGACCCGCCGCTGAGCGCGCTCCACGGTCTCGCCATCGAATCGGTGGGCCGCGCGGGCAAGTTCATCGACATCGCCGTCCCGCCACTCCACCTGGTGGTCCACCTGGCCCGTGCCGGCTGGCTGCGACTGGTCGCCGAGCCCGGCCGGCTGATGCCGTCGCTCCGCGGCCCGTTGGTCATGGTGGTGAGCCTCGACGACGGCCGTGCGCTCGAGGCCACGGAGCAGGGCACGGAAAAACGCCTGGCTATCTACCTGGTCCGCACCGCCGCTGATGTCCCCGGCGTGGCCCGGCTCGGGGTGGACGCGCTGGACCCACGCCTCGACCCGGAGCGCCTTGGCGGCATCCTGGCCGGGGCGAGCGGCAACTTGAAGGGAGCGCTCTCCGACCAGGCGCTGATCGCGGGGCTGGGCAACGCCTATTCCGACGAGGTGCTTCACGCCGCCCGCCTCTCTCCCTTCCGCAAGGCCTCCGGGCTATCTGGCGACGAGGTGGCAACGCTGCATCACGCCATGCAGGAGGTGCTCCGGGACGCGCTTGGGAGGGCCGCCGCTGTCGACCCGGCCGCGCTGCGGGGGGACAAGAAGCTACGAATGGCCGTCCACGGCAGGACCGGGCAACCCTGTCCGGAGTGCGGCGACACCATCCGGGAGGTGGCCTTCGCCACCCGCTCGCTCCAGTACTGCCCCCACTGCCAGACGGGAGGCCGCGTCTATGCCGACCGCCGCATGAGCCGGCTGCTCCGCTGAGACCGGATGCTCAAAGACACCGTCGCCGTCATCTGCCTCCTGCCGCCGCGCCGCGCAGCTCGGCGAAGAAGCCTGGAAAGGACACGGCAGCGCACTCAGCGCCTGCGATCACGGTTTCGCCGCCGCGCGCCAGTGACCCGGCAACCGCAAACGCCATGGCCAGCCGGTGGTCGCCGGAGGCGGAGACGCGGGCAGCTCTCAACTCCGCCGGGCCGTCGACGCTGAGCCCGTCGTCGTGCTCCTCGCATTCGGCTCCGAAGGCGCGGAGGCCTTCGGCGAGCCTCGCTATGCGGTCGCTCTCCTTGAGCCGGAGCTCGGCGGCGTCGTGGATGTGCGTCGTGCCCTCAGCCTGGGTGGCGAGCACCGCCAGCACCGGCAGCTCGTCAATGCAGCGAACGGTGAGGTCGCCGCTGATGTCGGCAGCTCGCAAGCCGGCGCCGCGCACCGCGACGGCGGCCACAGGCTCAGGTCCGTCGCCGGCCTCGGCCTCGACCTCGACGACGGCGCCCATCGCCATTAGCACGTCGAGGATGCCGCTGCGCCGCGGGTTGACGCCCACGCCGGCGCAGCGAACCCGCCATGCTGGGCGCGCAGCGGCCAGCGCCAGGAAGAAGGCAGCCGCGCTGAGGTCCCCGGGTACGCGAAGTCCGAACGGTGTCACCGTTCCCGGCGTGAGGCTGACGAGAGCGTCGTCACTCTCGACCCGGACGCCGCACCAGCGCAGCAGCCGCTCGGTGTGATCCCGGGTGGGAGCCGGCTCGACGACCCGGGTCACCCCGTCGGCGGTGACCGCCGCAAGGAGCACTGCGGACTTCACCTGTGCACTGGCCACCGGCAGCACGTGTTCCCTCGCCTGCAGCAGGCGCCGGCCGGCAACCCGCAACGGCGGCCGGCCGCTTTCTGTGGTCACCTCGGCGCCCATGGCTCGCAGCGGTTCGGCAACACGCTCCATGGGCCGTCGTTGCAGCGAGGCGTCGCCGTCCAGCACCGCCACGCAGTCGCTGCCCGCGACAGCGCCGGCGAGCAGCCGCATGGTGGTGCCTGAGTTGCCGCAGTCGAGGACATCAGCCGGCGACCGGAGCCAACCGGCGCCGTCGCCGTCGACGGCACAGCGCTCGGCGCCGAACGGCCGGACCCACACTCCCAGCGCCCCCAGGCAGTCCACTGTCGAACGCACATCCGCAGCCGGCGACAGGTTGCCGACATAGCTGCGACCCCGTGCCAGGGCCGCGACGATGAGGGCGCGGTGGCTGATGGATTTGTCGCCGGGGACGCGCACCGCGCAGTCGAGATCGCGGGGCGGCGAGACGCGCTCCTCGCTCACGCCGGCTGAGCTTCGCGCCGGCCGAGCATGCCGAGCAGGAACCGCTCGGCGGCGCGGGGCGGGTCTGCCGGGTCGCGATCGACGGCGTCGATCAAGGCGGAACCCACAACCACGGCCTCGGTGTGCCCCGCCAGCAGCTCCATGTGTTCGTGACGTGAAAGACCAAAACCGAGGGCTCGCGGCAGCTGCGTGCAATCGCGGACCGCCGCGAGCAGCCGCAGCGCATCCGCCGACACGGCGCTGCGAGCTCCCGTCACCCCGGTCACTCCGACGCAGTACACGAACCCCGACGCGGTGTCGCAGATGCGCTGCAGGCGGTCCGGCGTTGTGGTGGGAGCGACCAGCGGAATGAGCGCCAGCCCCGCGGCCTGCACGACACTTCGCACCTCATCTGCCTCATCGACCGGGACGTCCGGGAGGATCAGACCGTCGGCGCCGGCGGCTGCGGCTTCGGCCGCGAACCGCCCCACGCCATGGGAGAGGACGGGGTTGAGGTAGGTCATGAACACCACCGGGATGGTGAGTCCCGCGGCTCGTGCCTCTCGCACCGAGTCGATGGCGCGCTGCACTGTCATGCCCTGGGACAACGCGCGAAAGCCGCTGCGCTGAATCGTCGGCCCGTCCGCCAGTGGATCGCTGAACGGGATGCCCACCTCCGCGACCCTGCACCCGCAGCGCTGCGCCGCCAGCAGCAGGCCTGGCGTCGATTGCGGGTCCGGGAAGCCTGCCGTCAGGTACGGGATGAGCGCCGGAAGTTCGCGCCGCTCATCCAATGCTGCTCGGATCGCATCCGCGCCACGCGGTGTCACGACGGGCCTGCGTCTGCTGCACGAACGGTGTCGACGTCCTTGTCGCCCCGTCCGCTCAAGCACACCAGGAGCACGTCGTCGGCTCGCATCGTTGCTGCCAGGGTTGTCGCGATGTGCACCGCATGCGCTGATTCCAGCGCGGGGATGATGCCCTCGAGCCGGGACAGGGTGTGAAAGGCCTGGAGCGCTTCGGCGTCGGTGGCGGCGACGTACCGCACCCGGCCGGAATCGCGCAGCGCGCTGTGCTCCGGTCCAACCCCGGGATAGTCAAGCCCAGCGCTGATCGAATGCGTCGGCAACACCTGCCCGGCGCCGTCCTGCAGCAGATAGCTGCGTGATCCGTGCAGCACCCCCGGGCGGCCACGGGCCAGTGGCGCTGCATGCTCGCCAGAATCGATGCCGCGGCCTGCAGCCTCCACGCCGAACAGCGCGACGTTGTCATCCAAAAAGGCGGCGAACATGCCGATGGCGTTGCTGCCACCACCGACGCAGGCGACCACGGCGGCGGGCAGACGGCCTGTGTGTTCGGCGATCTGCGTCCGCGATTCGTCACCGATGACGCGCTGCAACCGGCGCACCAGCGCCGGGTATGGATGCGGCCCCACGGCACTGCCCAGCACATAATGCGTGTCGCCGACATTCGCCACCCAGTCGCGGATCGCCTCGTTGGTTGCGTCCTTCAGAGTCGCGGTTCCGCTGTCCACCTGCGTCACCACGGCTCCCAGCAGCTGCATGCGATACACGTTGAGGGATTGCCGGCGCATATCCTCGGCGCCCATGTACACCACGCAGCGCAGGCCCAGCGCTGCACACGCCGTCGCAGTGGCGACGCCGTGCTGGCCGGCGCCGGTCTCGGCGATGATGCGGCGTTTCCCCATACGCACCGCCAGCAACACCTGGCCGAGGGCGTTGTTGAGCTTGTGCGCGCCGGTGTGGAGCAGGTCCTCCCGCTTCAGCCAGATCTGCGCCCCACCGCACTGCTCGCTGAGCCGCTCCGCGCTGCTGATCGGAGTAGGCCGCCCGGCGAAATCACGCAGCCACCGCTCGAGCTCCCCGGTGAACACCGGGTCGACGAACACTTCGTCCATCGCTGTATCCAGCTCCTGCAG
>JAFAJR010000351.1 GCA_019236085.1 Candidatus Dormiibacterota bacterium | reverse complement strand
ATCGACGAGACGTACCGCAGACTGGGGCTGGCCACCGAGCCGCCGCCCACGACGACGGAAGAGTCCGAACGGCCGCTGCTCGCGGTGGAGGCCGGCGTCGCCGGCGGGAGGGTATGACCATGACGGCATTGACGACTGCTGACATCGCAGGCCTGCAGCTGTACCGGCGTGGCAAGGTGCGCGACACGTACTCGCTGCCCGGCGGCACGCTGCTCATGGTCGCCACGGATCGCATCAGCGCATTCGACGTGGTGCTGCCGACGCCTATAGCTGACAAGGGCCGGGTGCTCACCCAGATGTCGCTGTGGTGGTTCGAGCAGTCGCAGGGGATCGTCAAGAACCATCTGGTCCCCGGCGGGATGGACTCGCTTCCGGACTCGGTGCCGCCGGAGTGGTACGAGCGCTGCATGCACGTCCGCACGGCGCAGCGCATCGACATCGAATGCGTGGTGCGCGGCTACATCTCCGGTTCCGGTTGGAAGGAGTACCGGGAATCGGGCACGCTGGCCGGCGAGCCGCTGAGCCCGGGACTGCAGGAGTCGTCCCGCCTTCCCTCGCCGCGGTTCACGCCGGCGATGAAGAACGACACCGGCCATGACGTGAACATCTCACGCGAGCAGCTGCGCACCATCGTGGGCCGCGAGCTCGCCGAGAAGCTCGAGTCGGTATCGCTGAACCTGTTTGCGCTCGGCACGCAGCGCTGTGAGGCGGCCGGCATCTACCTCGCGGACACCAAGTTCGAGTTCGGCTTCGTCGACGGTGAGTTGACGCTCATCGACGAGGTGCTCACCCCCGACTCGTCGCGCTTCTGGGAGATCTCTCAATGGCGCGAGGGCACGTCGGTGACATCGTTCGACAAGCAGTTCGTGCGCGACTACCTCGAGACGCTCAAATGGGACAAGACCCCGCCAGGACCGGAGCTGCCGGATGACGTGGTGCGCGGCACCACCGAACGCTACCGCCAGGCCGCGAAGCGGATCTGCGGCCTGGACCTCGCATGACATTTCGCGCCGAGGTGGTGGTGCAGCTGAAGCCCGTGGTGAACGACCCGCAGGGGATCGTGGTGCGCGAGAGCCTGCTGCGTCTCGGCTTCGACGGCGTGCGCAGCGCTCGCGTCGGCAAGCACATCGCACTCGAGATCGATGCAGCCGACGAGGCGTCGGCGCGGGAATCGGTGCAGCGGATGTGTGAGCAGCTCCTCCGCAACCCTGTCATCGAGGACTACCGCGTCGAGTCACTGTCAGCGGCAGCGGAGCCCGCATCGGCCCTATGAGGTTCGGCATCGCTGTCTTTCCCGGGACGTGGTCGGACCGGGACTGCGCTCACGCGGTGCGAGAGGCCGGACACGAGGCGGTGATGCTCTGGCACAAGGAGCACGACCTGCGCGCGGTGGACTGCATCATGCTGCCGGGCGGCTTCTCCTACGGCGACTACCTGCGCGCCGGGGCTGTGGCGCGGTTCGCCCCGCTGATGGATGCGGTCACCGGGTTCGCCGCAGAGGGCGGCCTTGTCTGGGGCATCTGCAACGGCTTTCAGATCCTGTGCGAAGCACATCTGCTGCCGGGAGCGCTGACACGCAACAGCTCGCTGCAGTTTCGCTGTGAGCCGTCGTGGTTGCGCGTGGAGGTGACCGATTGTGCGTTCACCGCGGGGTGCAACCCCGGGGAGGTGCTGGAGATACCCGTCTCGCACGGCGAGGGTCGCTTCGTCGCCGACCCCGAGACGCTCGAGACTCTGGAACGCGAACGGCGGGTGGCCCTGCGCTACGTGCGGCCCGACGGTGCAGCCGCCGGTGATGCATCGCCGAATGGCTCGATGCATGACATCGCCGGCATCCTCAACGAGCGGCGAACGGTGCTGGGCATGATGCCGCACCCGGAGCGTGCCTGCGAGCGGTTGCTGGGATCGTCGGACGGCATGCGGTTAATTCGCAGCGTCGCCATGTCGGTGGCTCGGGACGGCGCCTTCGCCGGGGCGGGGGCGTGACAGTCGAAGCGCCCGTGGACGCTGCACCGAGCGATGCGCAGCTCGCCGAGGTCGCGCTGACACGCGGCGAGTATCAGCACCTGGTGACGCTGCTGGGCCGCGCCCCGAACCGGCTCGAGCTGGGCGTCGTGGGAGCGCTGTGGAGCGAGCACTGCAGCTACAAGACGAGCAAGCCATTGCTGCGCGGGCTGCCGACCGCCGGCGCCCGCGTGCTCCAGGGGCCTGGCGAGAATGCAGGCGCCGTGGACATCGGTGACGGCCTGGCGTGCGTCTTCAAAATCGAGTCGCACAACCACCCCAGCGCCATCGAGCCGTACCAGGGCGCGGCGACGGGTGTCGGCGGAATCCTGCGCGACATCTTCACCATGGGTGCGCGGCCGGTCGCACTGCTCGACGCGCTGCGCTTCGGCCCGCTCGACGAACCGCAGCAACGTCATCTCTTCGACGGCGTGGTCAGCGGCATCGGCGGATACGGCAACTGCATCGGCGTGCCCACGGTCGGCGGCGAGGTGTTCTTCGACGAGGCGTACCGCGACAACTGCATCGTCAACGCGATGTGCGTCGGTGTTGTCGAACACAGCAAGCTGACGCGTGCCAGGGCCGGCAGCGCCGGCGATGTCGTGGTTCTCGTCGGCGCCGACACCGGACGCGACGGCATCCACGGCGCCAGCTTTGCCAGCGTCGTCCTTGACGCGGTGAGCGAGTCGCGCCGTCCCGCCGTGCAGGTGGGAAACCCGTTCATGGAGAAGTGCTTGATGGAGGCCTGCCTGGAGATCGCCGGTGACCCGCGC
>JAFAJR010000254.1 GCA_019236085.1 Candidatus Dormiibacterota bacterium | reverse complement strand
TCACAGCGGCGGACGAGATCCAGCTGTCGGCCAACGGCTCGATCCTGGCGACGCCGTCGGCACCTGACCCTGATGCTGACGGGTTCAACGTCTGCAGCTACGCGACCAGCTGCGGGGCGCCGGCCTCCGGCTAGCGCGCTGCAGCGGCCAGCGGCACCTCGAGCGCGAGCTTGTTCGCCTCGAGGTGCTGCGGCACTGTGACCGGGTACTCGCCGGTGAAGCAGGCGAAGCAGAAACCGTCGCCGTCGGGCTGATCCATTGCCCGGCGCAAGCCCCCGATGCTGAGGTAGCGCAGCGAGTCTGCTCCGAGCATGGCGCCGATCTCCTCCTGCGAATGATTGGCAGCGATGAGCTCGCGGCGCGACGCGATATCGATGCCCATGAAGCAGGGCCAGGCGATGGGCGGCGACGCGATGCGCATGTGCACCTCGGCAGCGCCGGCTCGCCGCAGCTCGTTGATGATGTGACGCGAGGTGGTGCCGCGCACTATCGAGTCGTCGACAAGCACTACGCGGCGACCCTCGAGCACGTGCCGCATCGGATTGAACTTCAGACGGATGCCGGATTCGCGAAGCCGCTGGGTGGGCTCGATGAAGGTCCGAGTGATGTAGCGCGACTTGATCATCCCCTCGGTGAAGGGGATGCCGGACTCCTCCGCGTAACCCGTCGCCGCCGGTGTGGCGCTGTCAGGCAGCGTGATGACGATGTCGGCGTCTGAAGGCGCTTCACGCGCAAGCTCCTGGCCCATCTTGCGCCGCGCCTCGTATAGCGACTTGCCCATCATCACGCTGTCGGGACGCGCGAAGTAGATGAACTCGAACGAGCACATCGCGCGACGCTGCGCGCCGTGCGGGATGCGCGTGCTGCGCAGCCCGCTGCGATCGACGGTGACGATCTCACCAGGCTGTATCTCGCAGATGAAGGTGGCGCCGATGACGTCGAGGGCGCAGGTCTCGCTGGCGATGACGTAGCCGGTGCCACCCGGGGCGTTGACATCGCCGAAGCGTCCCAGGCACAGCGGGCGGATTCCCAGCGGGTCGCGCGCCGCCACCAGGGAGTCGCGCGTCAGGAATAGCAGGCAGTAGGCGCCCTCGGCCCGGGGCAGCGCGTCGCGCAGCACTGTGTCCAGCGTTTCGCCGGGTGTCGCAGCCAGCAGCGCGCCGAGCACCTCGGTGTCGCTGGTGGTCTCGAACACCACGCCGCGACGGTGCAGCTCGTCATGCAGCTGCTGCGCGTTGACCAGGTTGCCGTTGTGCGCGATCATCACGTCGCCGACCTGCGGGTGGCTGAAGCGCATCGGCTGTGCGTTGTGCAGCCGGGCCGAACCGGTGGTGCTGTAGCGGGTGTGACCCACAGCGATGTGACCGGTGAGCGATTCGATCGACTCCTGGTCGAACACCTGCGAGACCAGTCCCATCTCCTTGCGGACGCGGATGGTGGTGCCGTCGCTGACGGCGATGCCCGCCGACTCCTGGCCGCGGTGCTGCAGCGAGTACAGGCCGAAGTACGTGAGGTTTGCGACGTCCTCACCGGGGTGGAACACCCCGAAGATGCCGCACTCCTCGTGGAAGTGGTCGTCCTGCAGGCGCTCCGCGTCAGGCATTCGCCGTCAGCGCTCCGTCGTACGCGGCTGTGGCGTCGCTCATCGCGATGTCGATTGCGCCGGTGACGATGATGCGGTCACCCCCGACTGAACCGATGCCACGGAATGGTGCCCCGTGACGGGCAGCCAGCTCGCTCACACGTTGCAGATTGTCCCGGGGAAGGCTGAGAACGAAACGTGACTGGCTCTCACCGAACAGTATACCGGCCACCCGGCGAGCGTCCGATGCCGTGTCGATCTCGTCAAGAGCAACGACGCAACCCCGAGCGCCCAGCACGCAGCACTCGGCCAGCGCCACAGCGAAGCCGCCGTCGGCGACATCGTGCGCCGAGCGCAGCAGGCCGTCTCTGATGCACGCCAGCACGAAGCTCTGTACTGCGACCTCCATCGGCAGATCCGCGGCCACCGATTCACCTGCGCCGTGACGGGGCATGACCAGACACGCGAGTTCGCTGCCCTCGAGCGACTCCGACAGCGGGCCGGAGAGCGCCACCACGTCGCCGTCGCCGGCGAACGCCGCGGTGCAGATGCGCTCCACGTCATCGACGAGCCCCACCATCCCGATCACCGGCGTCGGTGGAATGGACGAGCTGTCGCCCTGGTTGTACAGGCTCACATTCCCGCTCACCACCGGCACGCCGAGCGCGGTGCAGGCTTCGGTGATTCCCTCGATCGACCGCTTGAGTGCGTAATACGTCAGTGCATGCTCGGGGTTCGCGAAGTTGAGGCAGTTGGTCACGCCGATGGGCTGCGCGCCCACCGCAACGACATTGCGCGCGGCTTCGCACACGGCGTTGGCTGCGACGGTCCGCGAGTTCCACCACACCTCATCGCGGTGCGGCCCGTCGGTGCTGAGAGCCAGCCCACGGCGGGTGCCGTCGACGCGCACCACCGCCGCGTCGCCGCCGGGCTTCACGATCGTCGCGTCGCCGACCTGGTGGTCGTAGCGGCGGAACACCGACCGCCTGCTGCCGATGTTGGAACTGCCCAGCAGACGCAGCAGCGATTCGCTGTGCGACCAATGGAGCTCCGGCACCAGGCCGGTTGGTCCGGGCCCATGCAGTATGCGCGATGGCGCCATCGGTGTGGGCGCTCCGTCGACCACGACGTCGAGCGGCATGTGGCACACGACGTCGGCGCCTTCGCGGATGACGAACGACGGCTCCTCGATGATCGTCCCGATGACATCGGAGTTCAGATCCCAGCGGTCGAAGACGGTGCGCAGCCAGGCGACGTCGTGCTGCTTCACCAGCACCAGCATCCGCTCCTGCGACTCGCTCAGCATCACCTCGTACGGAGTCATGTGCTGCTCGCGCCGCGACACGTGCAGAACATCGATGTCGATCCCCAGGCCGCCGCGATGCGCCATCTCCGAGGTGCTGCCGCTCAGGCCCGCCGCGCCGAGGTCCTGCATCGCGATGACGCGCGGGTCACCGGCGATC
>JAFAJR010000142.1 GCA_019236085.1 Candidatus Dormiibacterota bacterium | reverse complement strand
GGGTCCTTGCTGAACTTGCGGATGGTGAGCAGCGGTCCGTCGAGCGCCACCGGCGGCAGCGCCGCGTTGACGCGCGAGCCGTCGAGCAGCCTGGCGTCGCAGAGCGGGTTGCGCGCGTCGATGCGGCGGCCGACCGAGCTGACGATCGTCTCGATGACGCGCAGCAGATGGGCCTCGTCGTCAAAGCGGATGTCGGTGAGGAGGATCTTGCCTTTGCGCTCGACGTAGACCATGTCCGGTCCGTTGACCATGATCTCGGTCAGGCTGTCGTCGTCGACGAGCGGACGCAGCGGGCCGAGCGCTTCGAGATAGCGAGAGTCGATCTTCTGTGCTGGGGCTGTGCTCACCGGACGGGACTCCTCTGCAAACACACGGTTGCGTGCTGGTCGATTGTGCTGGCGCGCCATCCGATGTCGGAGGCGAGCAACCGGTTCGATACACGATGGTTTCCGGCTTCGGACGAACCCTGCGCGTACGATCGACGCGGATGAGCACGAACCCCGAGCCCATGTGGGACGGCCGTGCCGAGGAGGAGGACTGGTTCGGCGAGGGGACCGTGTTCCGAACCGAGGAGGAGCTGGCCGCGGCACTGCTGAAGCTCGCCGGCGACCGGCCGCCCGGAGGCCCGGCGGGAGAGCCCGCGCCGCCCGCGCTGGACGCACCGCCTGAGTTCGAGCTTCTTGAACATCCGACCGCGTCCGGTGCCAACGGTCAGGCGACGGGTCTCGGCGCGCCGCCCCCACGAACCTGGAGCGTGCGCCAGCCGGGGATCGAGCTGCTGCCGCCGCGTCAGCCGGGCCGGACCGGCTGGTCCATCCGCAACAGCGTGCGCATGCTGGAGCAACTGGAGGACATCATGCGGCGGCTTCGAGAGGAGGCGGTGACCGCGGCCTTCATCGCGGCGGCGCGGGCGATGTACGACCGTTCTGAGGACTATTCGGTGGCCGTCGCGGCCGTGCGCTCGGAGTCGCGCCGCCGCATCAGGCTGTAGACGTTGTCCAGCGTCGGCGGCAGGCCGGCGCTCATCACCGCCAGGACCGCGTCGGGGTCGATGCCGCCCGGGGCGGCCATCGCCGCGGCGCGCGCCGCCTCTTCCGCGGCTCGCTGGGCGCGGTCGAGCCGTGCGCTCAGCCGCCTGGTGCGGCGCAGGGACCAGTAGGTGATGGCCGCAAGCACGGCGGCGAGCAGCCCGAGGATCAGCACAAGGGTGTGCAGCTGGTCGATCACTTGTCCGGCAGTCATCTTGTCGTCACGCTCCGCAACGCAGGTTCAGCCGCACATTGATGCATCTCCCGGGCCGCGGCCCGCACCGTTGCCGGATCGTGGCCGGGCAGGTCGCGCTGCAGCACCGTGACGCATCCCGTCGCGCCTCCGATGATCATGCGCAGTCGCTCCGGGTCCTGCGACGGTACGGGGTCCGCCGCACTGTAGACGGCGACAAGGCTGCCGCCGCTGACCAGCGCCACCGCCGGGTCGTGTCCGGCGACGAGCAGCGCGCATCGGCCTGCTCCCGCCGTCAGCGCGGCGACGAGCGCCGCTGCGTCGATCTGGGCGGGTTCGAGTGTCGCCGCGACCGGCAGGCGCCAGATCAAAGGGAGCGCTGCAGCGACGTCCGGCTCGAGGTCGTGCACCATTACGGTCCCCTCCTGGACGCCGCGCAGCGCAATCGCCGCGGTGTCGCCGCATGCACAGTCGTTGGCCTCGACCCACACCGCGTCCACCATGTCGCCGCGAATGACCACGCCGGCGGCACGCAACCCGGGCGCTTCGAGTGACACCAATGATGCTGCCAACTTCGGCAGGATCTCAGGCAGCTGCAGCGCGGCGGCGGGACCAGCGCCGAAGCGCAACGAACCGTGCGGGAGTGGCGGGAAACCGGCGAGGCCGAAAGCGAGCTCGGATGTGGCCTCGTCGCCGCCAGCCCATGATTCACTCGCGCCGGGGAGCGCAGCCGGTTCGGCAGCCGGCGCGCCGGCGAACTCGATGAGCAGGGCCGCCAGGTCGTCGATGCTGCAGTCGAGCGTGTCAGCCGGGGACATCCGCCGCCGCCAGTAGCTCACCTCGAAGCGCTGCGGCAGCAGATGCGGCAACACCTCGACGGCATCGCGCCCGCTGACGGTGCGCCCGCCTGCGCTGAGCTGCGCATGGGTGGGCAGGCCGAACAGAACGTATATCGTTGCGCTGCCGCCCTCCCAGGCTATGTCGAGCGCGCCGCTGACGAAATCATCCTTTGCTGTTGCAAGCTGTCGCAGTAGCTTGACGCGCGGCGCGCCGGACGCCATGCGGCCATATTCTTATGCGGTGGCCGCCGAAATCATCACGATCGCGTCGCTAAAGGGTGGCGTGGGCAAAACGACCACCACCTATGCGCTGGCTGCTGCAGCGGCCGCGGGCGGCCTCCGCGTCGTTGCAGTCGACCTCGATCCCACCGGGGGACTCAGCAACGTGCTGGAGAAGGCGAAGCGCACAGTGACCATCGTCGACGTGCTGCGCGGCGACGCATCACTCGCCGACGCATTGCAGGAACATCCCCTCGGCATCCGCACGATTCCGGCGCACCGCAGCCTCAACACCGAGCCACTTCCGGAGCGCCAGCTGCACGACGTGCTGGACGAGGTTCGCGAGCAGTGCGACATCGTACTGCTCGACACCCATCCTCACGAGCCCTCGCTCATCGGCCCGATGTCGGTGGCAAACCGCATCGTCATCCCCACGGCGCTCGACATCCTGTCGCTGCGTGCCGCGGCGCTCACCGTCGGTCTCGCTCAGCAGTGCGGCGTACTGGACCGCATTCGTGGCATCGTCGTGAGCAATGCGAAGCGGCCGCTGTCGCGCATCACCGAGTCGCTCCTCAACGGGCTGACGCTGAGCGGTCTCGCGTTCGAAACAGTGCTGTGGTACAGGCCGGACTGGGTGCTGGCGACGTCGGGGCGTGGCGAGCTTCCCAGCCCCAAGCTCCTGGCCCAGAGCAAGATGCTGCTCCGCGAGGTGGCCACGAGGCCCGTCTCACCCGAGGCGCTGCGCCAGTTCATCGGCATGGCGCAGGGGCGGCGGCCCCGGCCGGTGGCTGCGGTCAGCCTCTGAGGCGGCGCCAGAGCCGGCTCGCCGGGCTTTCCTGGCGCTGCTGCACAACACGCTGTGCCGCGGCCAGCCGCGAGTCGGCGTGCCGCAGCCGGTCGACCAGCTCGCGCCGCTCGTCCTCCAGCAGCCGGATCCTGTCGCGCAGCGACTCCACCTCGCGGATCAGCGCCGTCGACGCGGCCGAATGGCCTTGCAGCGTCACCTCTTCCTCGGGTTCCGGCGGCGCCGTGCGCAGCGCCGCCGCCTGACGCTCCACCAGGGCGTCGAGGAACGCCCATTGTTCCCGCAGCTCGTCGTCGGAGTACGCCGGCCGGCTGCTCACGAAGCCAGGGCGACAGGATCGAGAAAGCGCAGTGCGTGCAGCGCAGCCGCCAGGCGGTCCGGCGGCAGTGGAGGCATCACGTCCGACGACGGCCGCTCGAACGGCGGCAGCTCGCGCATCCGCCTCGGAGAGAGGGGCGGGGCGGGCAGCAGCACGAAGGCGGCGGGTATCGGGAAGCTCACAGCGGCTCCGCCGGGACGGCCGGCGAGGGTCTGCAGCTCCTCGATGGAAAGGCCCGCGGCGAGCAGCGCCGGCACCAGAGCTGTGGCGTGTTCGGCGCGCCGCCGGTCGAGTGTGCTCCAGGCGGCGACCAGCAGGGCCTCGCGGTCCGAGAGCGAGCGCACGATCGCCGGCACCCGTCCCAGCTGCAGGCTGCGAGCTACCTCGGCGCGGCGCTGGCCGCACACCACCTCGAGGCCTCCTGCGTCGCGGCGCCGCAGCAGCAGCGGCTCGATGATCCCCCGGGCGGCGATGCTCAGCCGCAGCGCCGAGCGCTCCTCCTCGGTCTGCACGTCGTGAGGCCAGGAACGGTCGTGCACGTCGGCCAGCGGCACCAGGTCCACCCGTGACTCGGTGGTGGGCGCCAGCCAGCCGGCCATCGCCGCCTCGCGGTCGGCTGACGCGGTGCGCCGGCGCTCGGCAGCGGTCGGAGGGTCGGCGAGATTGGACACGGCTGCTCCAAGAAGTCTGCTGCGAGGCAATCGTAGAACTCGGCCGCTCTGCTCGGCGAGCATGCACGGCGGTGCCCGGCACCGGCGGCTTTTCGTGCTTCCGTTACGTCGGTGTCACCTCTCGTCCGGCGGATGAACGCACCAAACGCACCGATAATTGTACTCAATGAGCACGGCACCGGCCTTGTCGGCGGCGCAGCTCGTCAGGAGCCTGCGCGCCGGCGAGATGTACCGCGTGTCCTACGCAGTGGGCGGCCCGCTGCAGCGGCGCGTCACTCGAAGCCTCGCCGTTTTCGCCGGCGCCTCGCAGCACCGGACCTGGAACGGGGAGGTGGTGGTCTGTCTCGACTTCACCCGCCCCCGAGGCCGGCCGCTCTCACTGCTCAGCACCCAGGTGGTTGACGCCCGGCCCGCCTCGCTCAACGAGCGCGGCCAGCTGGTGCTGCTGGAGCGCACCGCCGGGCGCCGCCGTCGCCGGACCCGCCGCCGCCCTCTCTACTGAGTCAGGCCGCGCCGGACTCGGCGTCGCCGGTCTCGCCGTCGGCCTCGGCGCCGTGGGCCCTGGAGAGCCGCTCATTGAGGCCCCGTCGCTCGAAGCGATAGCCGATGCCTGGCACTGCATGGATGTACGTGGGCCGCGGGCCTTCGGGTTCGATCTTGCGCCGCAGCCGGTAGACGTGGGCGTCGACGCTGCGGAGGTCGAGGTCGGCGCCCTGGCCCCACACCTTCTGGATCATCTCGGAGCGCGATATGACGCGGCCGGGCGAGGCCGAGAGCAGCGCCAGGAGATCGAACTCGGTGGGTGTGAGGCTCACCGGCTGGCCGTCGCGCAGCACCTCGTGACGTCCGATGTCGACGATGAGCCCGGGGAACTTCAGCCGCCCCGGGCGCACCTGTGACTGCGAGGTCCGCTGCCGGCGCAGCTTGGCGTTGATGCGGGCGGCCAGCTCACGCACCTCGAACGGCTTGGTGATGTAGTCGTCGGCGCCGATCTCCAGGCCGACAACGATGTCCACCACGTCGCTGCTGCCGGACACCATGATGATCGGCACCTCGACGCCACCGGCGCGGAGGCGGCGGCACACGTCGAAGCCCGTGAGCCCGGGGAGGCTCAGGTCGAGCAGGATGAGGTCAACGTCGCTCTACTCCGCCACACGCAGACCGTCGGCGCCGTCCTCGGCGAACTGCAGCGCGAAACCGTGCTGCTGGGCGAGCACCGACATGATGTCGCGCATCGACAGGTCGTCGTCGATCACCAGGACCGTCGCTTCAGCGCTGGTGCGCGCGGTGCCCGACCCCAGCGGGTTGAGGATGGACTCGGTGAAGGTCGCCATCAGCGGCACACCGCGTCAGACGCAGCAGACATCACGTCGCGACCGTAGCACCGCCGCCGCTCCGGCTTCGAACGGGTTACGTACGTGTTGCTCAGCTTCATCCATTCGCAACATTCCACGCTGCGGACATCGCGGAGCACAACCGTTGCGTCACACATGCATTGGCAGCGCGACGATGAATGTGTTGCCGCGCGCTCGTGTGTTGTCAATCCAGATCTCGCCGCCCATGCGCTCCACCAGCTGCCGCGAGAGATAGAGGCCGACGCCGAAACCGCCACGCTGGCGCAGCAGTGGCGACTCCACCTGATAGAAGGACGCGAACACACGGTCGACGTCGCGGTCCGGGATGCGCCGCCCGTTGTCCTGCACGGCGACGTGCACCTTGTTGACCACGCGCGTCGCGGTTACCACCACGGGCTCCGAGTCAGGGGAGAACTTCAGCGCGTTGTCGATGAGACAGGCGAGGACCAGCGCCAGGCGTTCGTGGTCGGCGAGCACACGCTCCGCGTCGGGAGCGATCGTCATGGCGAAGCGCTCCTGGTCGGCGGACTCGACGAAGCGCGAGATCACCTCGCGGAACACCGACTCGAGCTCGACGGCCGTCGTCTTCAGCCGGATCTCGCCGGACTCCAGCTGCGCGATGCAGAGAAGGTTGTCGGTGAGGCGCGCAAGGTGCTCCGCCTCTTGGCGCAGCTCGAGCAACCCCTCATCGCGTGCGTCAGGAGGAAGACGGTCCCCGGCGTCCTGCATCAAGGTGAGCCAGGCCTTGATCTTGGTGAGCGGCGTGCGCAGCTCGTGCGACGCCAGCATCATGAACTCGCTCTTGATGCGGTCCACCTCGCGCAGCTCGGCGAAGGCCGCGTGCTCCAGCTCGATGGTGTGGCGTATCTGCCGGTCGCGAGCCGTCACCAGCTCGCGGGCCAGAAGGTTGCTCGTCAAGGCTACGACGAAGAGCAGGAACATGCGGGTCACGAAGATGTCCAGCAGCTCCGGCGTGAAATGACGGCTCGCCACCACGTAGCCAACGGCGAAGTAGATCGCCGCCGACGCGAGCGTGCAGAGAAGGCTCGCTGTCATGCGGAAGCGCAGGCTGCCGGCGATGATCACCAGATAGAAGGCGATCGCGAGCTCTGAGGTGAAGCCGCCGGTGAGATAGACGAGACCGCTGGCCACACCGATGTCGAGCCCGGTCATGGCCAGCTGCACCCGGCGGCCCGGCAGGTGACCGGTGAAGAGCAGGAGGGTCGCCGCCAGGTTGAAGAGGGCCCAGCCGCCGAGGAGCAGGTTCACCGCGCCCTGCGATGCCGACGGCGGCACGCCGGGGAAGTTGTTGGTGACTGCGGCGAAGACCAGGACGATCCAGCGGCTCAGCTCGATGGCGCGCTCCACCCCGGCGCGCCGGTCGCGGTGCACCGCAGGGCGCGCGGCCGGGCCAGCTTCCGGCCGGGCGGGGGCCGGGTTGGGGGCGGACCGGGCCGGTCTCGGCGGCGTGGAGAGCGGCCGCGCGAGCTCCTGGCTCATCACGAGCCAAGCCTAAGTGGCGCAGGAGGGAGCCCAGTCGAACGTCAGGTAACGAAGCCGCACCGCCCCCTGTTACAGCACTCCGCTTGCCAGACTCGTGACATGGATCCGACTAAGCCGCCTTCCGCGCCGGCCGAGGCCGCAACGGCGCTCGAGCGCGGCGACCTGGAGGGCGCCGTCGGCGCCTACGGCGAGGCGATCGGGCGGCTGCAGCCGGGGGAGGAGCCCGAGCTCCGCGGCCTGCTGCTCATCTCCCGCGGCCTCACTCGCCAGGCGCTGGGGGACCCTGACGCCATGCAGGATGCGGTGTCGGGGCTCGAAGCCTGGAAGCAGGGCAGGCCGGGCTGGGTCGCGCCGGCATTGGCCGGCATCGCCACAGCGTTCGAGAGCTCTGACCCCGACGCCGCCGAGGCTTTCTGGGCGGCGGCCGAGCAGCTCGCCGACCGGATCGAGAGCGGCCGGGCGGCAGCGCTCATCGCCGGCGAGCGGGGACGCCGGGCGCTCCTGCTCGGCGAACTGGAGCCGGCGGCTGCGCAGCTGCGACGGTGCGAGCGCCTGGCCCGGGAGGCGGGCGATGACGCCACAGCCGCCACGGCACTCATCGGTCTGGCCCGGGTCGATGTCGCCGCCGGGCACACCGGTGAAGCAGCGCGTCGCATCGCCGAAGCGCTGGCCCTCGAGCTCGACGAGGAGCAGAGCCGGGCGGCGCGCTGGCTGCTGCTGGACGTCGGTGGTGCCGCGGCGGAAGCCGGACTCACAGCGGACGCTGAGCTGTCGCTGCAGCAGGCGCTGGAGCGTGCGGCGCCGGAAGAGACCGAGCTGCGCAGCCGCGCGCTGGCGGGCCTCGCCGGTCTGGCCAGGCTTCGCGGGGATGCGGACCTGGCCCTCGAGCTCGGCGGCCAGGTGGCGGAGATCCTCCGTTCCCAGGAAGACGAGACCGGGCTCGCCCAGCTGGTGCACGACCTCGGAGTCCTGGCGTCGGAGGCCGGCGGCTCAGTCGATGCAACTGTTCATCTGACGGAGGCGCTTGCACTCGGACGTCGGCTGCGTCTGCCGGCGCTGGCTGCGTCAGCGGCGCGCATGCTGGCTACCATCGCCAGTCTCCGTGGCGACCACCTCCGAGCACTGGGGTTTGCTGAAGAGGCCGCCTCCTTCGAGGTGGGCGGCGCTGAGCGCGAGGCTTCGGCCGCGACCCTGGCGGCGATCGGCGCCGACGCTGAGCGCTGGGAGCGGAGCGACGTGGCGATCGCGGCGTACACCGGCGCGCTCGAGCTGTACCGCATGCTCGACGACGACGCTGCGGTGCGCCGCTGCGAAGAGGCGCTGCTCCGGGTGCGCAGCGACCACGGCGGCAGGCATGGCGAGGTTGACGCTGCGCTGGAGGTAGCCCGCCGGCTCACCGACCGCGGCGCGTGACGAGCCTCCCCGTCAGCAGGGCGGCGCGCCGCTGACCGGGACTGCGAGCGGTTCCGACGCCACCTCGGTGCGCACCTGCGTTGATGCCGGAGCTGACATCAACAGGCTCCCACTCAGATTGTCGGCGCATTCGACAGACCAGCCGACCTCGTGCAGTGCGGAGGCTTCCTGCGAATCCTGGGGAACGATCGCCACCCTGATGGACTCGGATTGCAGCACCGACGTCCAATCGTCATGCAGGTCGTGGATATCGAGATATCGCTGCAGCGACGCGTCCCCGAACACTGCCGTCTCGTCGTACAGGAACACCACGCGGCCCAAGGGAAAGCGATAGGCGAGGTAGCCGCCCCAGGTGTCAGGGCTGTACAGCCGCTCGCCGGCGAAGTGAGCGGCGTAATAGGTGGCAGCAGCAGCCGGGTAGCGCGACGACTCGAAGGCCTGCGTCTGCTGCGCCGAGATCCCAGGAGCAACGGTGAGCGCGGTGGCGATGCCGACGACAGCCGTGACCCCCAGCGCCAGTGCGGGCCGCGGGCGCAGCCAGCCAGAGCGCTCTCGCAGCCGCGGCAGCACTCGCAACCGGAAGGCGCGGGTGCCGTACACGGCGATCTGTGGCACGGCGATGATGGCGAAGAGCGAGACGTTGCGCTGCGCTTGCAGCGTCGCGACCAGCAACCCTGCGGCGAGCGCGACGTCGAAGCGGTCCGGGCCTCCGCCGATCGCCCAGAGGACTACCAGGATCACGACCTCGGCTTCGAACAGCTGCAGCCAGATGTTGTGGAAGTCCGGGGAGGTCCATTCGGTCACCAGTTGTGTGAGCGTGGGGTTGGCGAAGGTCTCGACCACATACGCGTATAGCCCTGGGCCGGCCGGGTTCAGCAGCGTGGCCAGCAGGCTGACGCCAAGCGCCGCGCCGAGGTGCCGTCGAGACGCGCCGCCTGCACCGAGCGGCCGCGCCAGCAGGAGTGCTGTGGCGATCACTGCGAAACCCGCGATGAAGCCGGCGTGCATGTTCGCCCAGAGCAGGAACAGCGGCGGTAGCACGAAGAGCGCGCCGTTGCGTCCCTCGCGCCATCGAGCAACCACGCACATCACGACGGCGACACCGAAGAGCGTGATCACCTGGCCGCGCACGCCGACCACCTGAGCCATTACCAGGCCGCTGAACACCATGCCGGCGCCGAGTGCTATGCCGGGGACGCGAGCCGAGCGTGGCACCGACGCGGCGGCAATCGCCAGGGCACAGGCGGCCACCACACCCATCACCACCGATGCCAGACCGGGTCCACCCGCGCCGACCAGTCCGGCGAGCAGAACCTCGTACAACCACTGCTGGCCGACCCATGGGTGCTGCGCCGCGAGGAAACTGAACGGCTCCTGCGAGGGGATGCCGTGCACGGCGATGTAGCGACCCAGCGCGAGGTGCCACCAGACGTCGGTGTCGCGGAAGGGTTGCACCGTGACTGCGAGCATCAGCACCGCGGCCGCCACCACCCAACAGGCGACCACCACCTGTGTGGAGCGGCGCTCGCGAGCTGCGGCCACGACGGCGACGACAGGCTTGGCGTTCACTGCTGCGAGCTCGAGTTGACGTTGGAGGTCTTGAGCTGCGCGCAGACATCACCCGCCGGATATGACGACGGCTGCGGCGGCAGGCCGAGAGACGCCGCGGTTTCCGTGCGGACGAATGCGATGCTCAGCGGGTCCTGGTACACCTTCTGCCACCGCGGGCTCTGCAGCATCACGTTGGCCAGTGGTGTGCCGGTGTCGAAGAGCACCAGCTGCGTGCCGGAGCTCTCGATCACGCTGTCCCAGTTGGGCAGCACGGACTCGACGTCGCCGTACTGGTAGAGCAGGGAATCAC
>JAFAJR010000095.1 GCA_019236085.1 Candidatus Dormiibacterota bacterium | reverse complement strand
ACACACAAAAGCGATTCTCACGACTAATTCCCTTTACTCTTTCGCCAGAACTAACTTCCCTACTCGCCGAGGCGATTATTGAAATTCAGCGCTGGTCACCGATGTTGATGATTAGTATATCGAATGTGGATCTGACTCATCTCTTTTGACTGAATTGCCGTAAAGCCTGTTTAAATCGTGGCCTCTCACAGGCTCGTGTCATTCCGTATAAGCGGACCAAACCTGTTAAACGAAAACCTATATGGCATTGATCTGTCCCGAGCGACTCTAGATGGTTGGGTGATGCGGGTCGGAGAGTTGCTGGGCTTCGATTGAAATCACTGCAGTCTTGCCGACCGCTCTCGAAAGCGAGTCCCGCCAAATACCGCTCGCGGTTTAGGCCAATTTCCGTTTCGTGCGGTCGCCCCTTTAATCGTTGCGATCGTTTCCCTAAACAGAGTCATTGGCAATCTTTGCCAATCGTGGTAACATGAGCAATCTCTGGAAAGGGGCGCCGCCATGCCAACACGTAATGTCAATTTAACCGATGAGCTGGACCACTTTGTGCTGCAAAAGGTTGAGAGTGGGCGCTACGAGAACGCCAGTGAAGTCGTTCGCGCAGCTCTGAGGACTCTGGAGCGTGAAGAACAGCGACACGAGGCTAAGGTCGCCGCGTTGCGGATTGCTATCGATGAAGGCGACATCAGCGGCATTGCCGAGGGCAATGTTTTCGAGCGCGTCCGTGAGAAGCTCAACCTGCCCGTGACGCCGCGTTAGCCCGTGGCAAGGTTTCGTTTTTCGCATCGTGCCGAAGCAGATCTGTTCGAGATCGGCATTTATACGCTTCGCACCTGGGGCGAAATCCAGACCGACCGCTATATCCGCCAGCTTGAAGATCGTTGCCAACTCCTTGCCGATAATTCCGCGCTCGGTCGCCAGTGTGATGAAATTCGCCCCGGGGTTGCGGCGTATGAGGCAGGGCAAGCATGTTGTCTTTTACCGGCAGGAACCCGGCGGCATTCTGATTTCTCGTATCCTGCATCAGAGCATGCTACCCGAAACCAGGCTATTGACGACGAAGACGACACGCCAGATTCGCTCTAAGCTCCACACGCCCAGGCTTTTTGAAAACTCACAGGATGAAGGGCGGTAAGGATGGGATCACTTCAATGTGACTTTCATTGTCGGTTAAATTCTGGCAGCTCCTTCCTGGGAGAGGTTTTCAACAACGCGAAGTTGGCCGGATTACAGTGAAACCTGGCCAAATTCGCCCGTAGCGCATTGCGTTGTACCGCCCAGGTTCCCATAATCGCATTTATGGGCACTGTGCAATTTGCAAGAAATCCGAATATTACACCGTTTTAATTTTGCAAATTTTTCCCGGGGGAGTTAGCACTGGTGGCATGCCCGATTCTAATCCGCCCGAGGCCGCCAGCCAGGAGCCACTAGGACAAGCCGTTGAGCGGCAGGCGCTTAGCCTGGAGCTGAGAGCGGGCGTCCTGGCTTGCCTTTCGGGCGCAGAGTCGCGCCGCTGGACGATTTCTGAACTGGTCGAACGATTCAAAAATCTCAGGATTTCTGCCTCGCGGGCCAGCGTCACTGCGGCCCTGGCCGAGCTGGAGTTGGAACTTGAGCTGGCCCCCTGGGCCCCCTGGCGCCTGGTCGAACGTGGGACCGAATGGATGTCACGCTGCACGAAATTAGGAGACTATGGAGAATAAGGCCTGGTTTGTTGCACTTAATTGGGAGACTCCGCACGGGAATTGTACTTAATTAGGAGACTCGCAATTCGATTTAGGCGGGATTTCTCTTAGAAGCCCATGCCCTCTCCTCGAGTCTTTTCATGGCTAGCCCGAATTCATCCTGCAGCCTTGCGGGCCAAGTTCGGGACGCCACAATGATATGGAAATGATCTTCCCAAGGAAGGTTTCGCAGGAGCTCAAAGAACACATCGGAGCAATCGGGACGCAATGCTGAACGGGTCGGGTCTCCACCTTTGCCAAAGATAACCTTTGCGATGCTGAAAATGACTGCAAAACGCCAGTGCCATGAGAAGTAGGCGAGCTTCGCTTCCGCCGCATGACGGCAGAGGTGATATCGCTCCACGACTTCGCGGTCGAGTAAGAAAACCGCCAAGATGTGCGTCTCGCTTGCGAGCCGGCTTGAAACCAGAATGGCCAACGATTCCACGAGCTTTCTAAAATCGGTGCTCGAAATCTCGCTCAACCATTGAGGATCTGGTGCTCTACCGTACCCGCCCCAGTTGCTGGTGCAGATTCCGGTCGAACGGCGCCTTGAGAATTTCCTTTCGAAGCCGGCTCAGTTCCAGAAATGCCCTGGCCGCAGTAATACTGCCGGGCCCATAGGTCGCCTCCAGAGCTAGACTGGCAATTGGTATTTTACTGATTGCCAGAAGCTCAGAGTTGCCGATGGCCCGAAGTACCTCTCATCACATAAAGCCATCCGCGAAGCCAAAGTGCTTCATCCCCGGCACGGCGACGGATTCTTAAACGAAGTAACGGCGATGTTACGGGCTGCAGTCGCACTCCAAGCACAGAAAGCCGAATGCGATCCAGAAAACTTCCAGACGCTGCGCCAAGCCTTCGAACGGACCGCGTCCCGATTGCTCGACTCTGCCCGCACTGAACCAAGCGAAGAAG
>JAFAJR010000141.1 GCA_019236085.1 Candidatus Dormiibacterota bacterium | reverse complement strand
TGCGCCCGGCATGTTCAAGGAGGCGTTGCTGGCGCAACGCAAGCGTGAACAAACGCCGGCGAGCCGCCGGAAACACCACTTCCAGGGCGGGGATGACATCGTGCCGCACCCGGGCGCGCAGGAAGCGGCGGTCCGCGTTGCTGGGGTCGGCCGCCACATGGAGTCCCAGCGTGGCGCAGTACTCGATCGTCTGCTCCCGCCACACCCGGAGCAGCGGCCGCACCGCTCTTCCCTGGCGTTCCCGCATCGCCGCCACCCCTACCGGCGACGCCGTGGTGAGCAGCCGCATCAGCACGGTCTCGGCCTGGTCGTCGGCGGTGTGACCCAGGGCGATGGCCGTAGCGGAAACCTGCTCGGCGACGCCGATCAGCGCTGCCCGCCGGGCGTCGCGGGCCCGCTCCTGCAGCGACGACCCGGGGGTCACCGTCACACGCTCGCCCCGGAACGGCAGACCGAGGCCGCGCGCCAGCGCCGCCACCTGCTCCCCCTCGCCGGCTGACTCGCGCCGCAGACCGTGGTCCACATGGACCACGACGAGCTGCCACCTCCGGGGCGCTCCAAGATGGTGCAACGCGTCGAGCAGCGCAGTGGAGTCCGGTCCGCCGCTGACAGCGACGACCACAGTCTCGCCAGGTCTGATGACACCGCGGCGGTCGACCGCGGTGGCCACTTCTCGCCGCACCCTGGCGACCGCCGGCGCGCGCTGGGCGGCCGGCAGCGGCTTGCCGTGACGCGTGGCGGTTCCTGGACTCGAACCAGGGACATACCGGGTATGAACCGGCTGCTCTACCACCTGAGCTAAACCGCCCGTGTAACGCCGAGAGTTCCGCACCCGGCAGCTGGAGCTGAGCGTCTGTGTTGCGGCGGCCGGACTCGAACCGGCGACCTTCGGGTTATGAGCCCGACGAGCTGCCACTGCTCCACGCCGCGCCAGAGAGGATACCGCACCACTCGGGGGGCTTCCGGCTCAGGCGCTGGGCGACGGCGACGGGACCGTGAGGTGCAGTGGCGTGGGCGAGGGGCTGGGGCGATGGCTGGGCTTCGGCGTGGGGACCGGCGTCGGCGGCTCGAACGTGGGCAGCGGCGCCTGGACGCCGCCCTGGGCTGCCGCCGGCGCGCCAGGCCCGGTCAGGACGAAGCTCTTCTCGCCGGGGAAAACGTACCCGAGCTTGCGAGCCTCCTCCACCAGCCAGGCGTACGTCTGCGCCTCGACGACCTGCTGCTGACGCTCAGCGATCTGCTGCTGCAGCGCAGTGTTCTGCTGCTGCAACGCCACCACCTGCGAGTCCAGTGAGCGGCTCTCCGCCGCCTGCCCGTAGATGCCGAAGGCCACGATGCCGCAGACGATGGCCAGGAACGCCCCGAACACGCGCCGCAGCGCGGGACGGTTTGCGTTCGAGACGCGGACTGTTCGCCGGATGATGGCACCACCGATGAGAAGGACGTGGGCTGGATGCGGCGACGACGAACGCCGGGGTGCTGCATAGGATGCGCTCGCCCCGGGTTTTTGACAAGTGTCGGCTAAACCTCGGGCTGCACGCCGTCAGTCTCTCGCCAGCGGCGCCGCCACTCCACGATGTCGAGCCCGTGCAGGTCAACGCCGTCGCTGCGCGCTGCGCTCTCCAAGGCGCGGAAGCGCGTGGCGAACGACTCGCTGCGTGAGCGCAATGCGTCCTCTGCGTTGACGCGCAGACGTCGTGCGAGAGCAACGGCATCGAATAGCAGGTTCCCCACCGCAGTCTCGAGGTCGGGAGAGGCTGCTGTCACCGCGGAAGCGCCGCCGCCTCGCTCGCGGCGAACCTCGCCTTCGGAGATGGTCCAGTCCTGGCCGGTCGGCAGCGTGTCCGGGGCCGTTGCCGCCACCCGCTCCGCCGCGGCGAGCGATTCACGCAACCGCTCCAGCGCTGCCTCCACGGTCGGTGTCTCATCGAAGCCCACCCGCGCCGGGCGCTTCTGCACCGCCTGAGCCTGGGCCAGCGCTGGCAGCGCATGGGGAACGCCGTCGAGCAGCGACAGGCGTTCGGTCTTCTCACTGCGCTTCAACCGCTCCCAGTTCACAACCACGTCGGCGGCGCCGGCAACCGATGCATCGCCGAACACGTGGGGATGGCGGTGGACCATCTTGGCCCGCGTCACGTCGGCCACCTCCCCGATGTCGAACCCACCCTCCGTCTCCTGGGCGATGGCGCTGTGCATCAGCACCTGGAGCAGAAGGTCGCCCAGCTCCTCGCGCAACCGGTCTGCGTCGCCGCTGTCGATCGCCTCCAGCAGCTCGTATGCCTCTTCGAGCAGGTACGGCCGCAACGTGCTGTGCGTCTGTTCGCGGTCCCAGGGGCAGCCGCCGGGGGCGCGCAGACGTTCCACCACCTCGTTGAGAGCGCGCAGCGAGGCTGCTGCGTCGTCACGCACGTCCGTTCACCCTGCCGCCACCGCCTCGCGCTGCTGCAGCCGCTGCAGCCGGCCGAGCTCACGCAGCACGGCGACGAGGACGTCACGCCACTCACCGTCGGTGCGGAGATGGAGCTGCGACGGCGTTGCAGTCAGCTGTGACCGGAACTGCGCAGACACTGCTTGCAGGTCCATCCCGTGGTCGAGGGGCAGGCGGATCAGCACACCCTGACGCTCGCGCTCCACGCCCAGCGCCCCGGCCGCGGCGGCGAGCAGCCGGACCCTCAGCGAGTAGACCAGCGCGTCGGCCACCGCCGGCATGGGCCCGAAGCGGTCGACCAGCCCACGGACCCGCGCCGTCAGCTCCTGGTCGGTGGCACACGCGGCGAGCTCCTGGTAGCAGCGCAGGCGCAGCCGCTCGTCGCTCACGTAGTCGGCTGGGATGAACGCGGCAAGCGGCAGGGCGATCGTCACCTGTGCCGGCGACTCCAGCACTGGTTTGCCCTGCAGTGAGGTCACGGCCTGCGCCAGCAGGTGGTTGTACAGCTCGAGGCCAACCGCGGCGATCTCGCCGTGCTGCTCCTCGCCGAGCAGGTTCCCTGCTCCTCGGATCTCCAGGTCGCGCATGGCGAGCTTGAACCCGGAGCCCAGGTCCTGCAGGTCGGCGATGACATCGAGCCGCTTGTCCGCTTTCTCGGTGAGCGAGCGCAGCGGCGGATACAACAGGTATGCGTACGCTCGCTGCCCGCTGCGGCCGACGCGGCCGCGCAGCTGATAGAGCTGTGCCAGTCCGAGCCGGTACGAGTCGTTGACAACTATCGTGTTCGCGTTGGGGATGTCGAGGCCAGACTCGATGATGGTGGTGCAGACCAGCACGTCAATGTCGCCCTCGCCGAAGCGGCGCATCACATCGGCCAGCGTGCGCTCCGGCATCTGACCGTGCGCCACCTCGATGCGTGCTTCGGGGAGCAGCGCGCGCAGCCGTTCGGCCTCCACCTCGATGTTCTGCACGCGGTTGTGCACGAAGAACACCTGACCGCCTCGGGCCATCTCGCGGCTCACCACCTCGCGGATCAGCGACTCCTCGCGAGCCGTGACGTAGGTCTTGATCGGCTGGCGTTCCTCGGGTGGCGTCTGGATCACCGACAGGTCGCGGATGCCGGCCAGCGACATGTGTAGCGTGCGCGGGATCGGCGTCGCTGACAGCGACAGCACGTCGACGGCGACGCGCAGCTCCTTGAAGCGTTCCTTCTGCAGCACGCCGAAGCGCTGCTCCTCGTCGATGATCACCAGCCCCAGGTTGCGGAACTCGATGTCCTTCTGCAGCAGGCGGTGGGTGCCGATCACGATGTCGACGCCGCCGCTGCGCAAGCCCGCTAGGGTTGCCGTGATCTCCTCCTCGGTGCAGAACCGTGAGAGCTGGCGCACGGTGATGGGGAAGGCAGCAAGGCGTTCGCTGAACGTGAGGAAGTGCTGCTGGCACAGGACTGTCGTCGGCACCAGCATCGCCACCTGACGCCCGTCGGCCGCCGCCTTGAAGGCGGCGCGCAGCGCGAGCTCGGTCTTGCCGAACCCGACGTCGCCGCAGACCACGCGGTCCATGGGCCGTGAGCTCTCCATGTCGCGCTTTATCTCCTCCAGCACCAGCAGCTGGTCCGGCGTCTCCTCGTAGGGAAATGAGAGCTCGAGCTCCTGCTGCCACGCGTTGTCGGCCGGATATGCGTGGCCCGGCGCCTGCTCACGCCGTGAATACAGGTGGAGCAGCTCGCGCGCAACCTCCTCGGTGCGCTCCTTGACGCGGCGCTTGGTGCGCTCCCATTCGCTCGTGCCGAGCCGCGAGAGTGATGGTCGCGAGTCAGCACCACCGACATATCGGTCAACTCTGTCCAGATGTTCGACAGGGACGAATAGCCGGTCCGAGTCGGCGTACTCGAGCACCATGTACTCGCGCTGCACGCCGCCATCGGTCACCGACCGCATCTCGATGAACCGCGCGATGCCGTGGTCACGGTGCACCACGAGATCCCCAGGGGCAAACTGCAGCACAAACGCCTCGCGTGCGGCGCGGCCTGTGGCGGCACGCCTCGCGCCTCGAGACGACGTGGACTCAGCGCGGCGTGCACCCCTGGCAACGAGCGACGCGCGTTTGCGTGCGGCGCCGAAGAGCTCGCGATCCCCGTACACGTGCAGCGACGCCGCATCGACGATGCAGCCCTCCGAGAGGTCACCGCCCGTGACGACCGCGGTGCCGTCAGCGATCGCGGTGTCAGCGGCGTCGAAGTCCGGCGCGTCTGCTGCCGGCATGTTCTGCTCCGCCGTGAGCTCCTCGACGCGGTGCTGTTGCCTTGTCACGATGAGCACCGCATTGCTGCGCTCGGCCGCCGTCACGGTGGCAGCGAAGGCGTCGAGCCGCCCCACGAAGGATTCCGCGCTGCGCCAGCCGAGGTCGGTGACAACGCGCGTGTCCGGCTGCTGCTCGCGGACCACGTCGAAGGTCCGGCGACCAGCGCCCAGAACATCATCGATGTCGAGAACACCGTGCAGCGCGCCGGCTGGAAGCTCCCCGCGCTGCTGCTCCTGGACGATGAGCCCACGCATCTCGTCGAGATGACGCAATGCGACGCGGCGCATGCGCTCGGTGCCACCGGCGATCAGCACCACGCAGTCGCCGAGATGGTCCAGTAATGACGAGGGACGGCCTGTGTTGAGGTATGGCCCGAAGCGGTCGACGCCCTCGTCGTACATGCCGTCGCGAAGGTGCGCCAGGTCCTGTTCCCAGGTCTCGCGGACATCGTCTCGCAGACCGCGTGCGTCGAGCTGCTCGAGCTCGGTGAGCGCAGCCGTAACGGTGGCCTGTCGCAGATCCAGTTCGCGAGCCGGGAGGACTGCCACACGGTCGAGCTTGGCGACGGACTCCTGCGTGTCGACATCGAAGACGCGGATGTCATCGACCTCGTCGCCGAACCATTCAACCCGCCAGGGACGCGCCCGATCGAGGCCGAAGACATCGACGATGCCACCACGCACGGCAAACTGCCCGGGCGCCGACACCGCCGTGTCTCGCCGGTAACCGAGCGCCACGAGCCGGCCGACGACGTCGTCCCGCTTGGCGCGCTCGCCGCGCACCAGCGTGCTGACACCGGCCCGCAGCGCATCGGGAGGCAGCACCGGTCGCAACAGCGCCTGGGGACTGGCGACGATGAGCAGCGGGCGCTCCTGCATCAGCCCCGCGATGGTCGCGATGCGGCGGCGTGTCACCTCTTCTGACGGCGGCACGCGGTCGAAGGACGGCGTGTCGCCCGCAGGGAACAGGTGCACGCCGCCGCCGCCGTCCCAGGTGCACGCGTCGCCGTACAGCGGCTCGATGTCGCTCGCGACCAAGAGGACGTGGCGCTGCACGGTTTCGCGGAGCCACCAGGCGAGCAGTGCCACGCCGCCTGATGGCACGCCGCTGATGATTCCTCCCGGCTCGCCGGCGAGCGTTTGCAGCGCGGCGATGCCGTTCAGACGGCTGCGCACCGATTGCGTCGCGATCGCGGGTTGCGGCAGCGCTGTTTCAGCCAGCTTCGGCACGATTGAAGGTGGTCATCGCCTGTTCCAGGCCGTCGCGGATGATCGCCACCACCGCGTCGGCGGCCCGGACGACCATCCCCTGCGCTGTCGCACGTTCGTCGCGATCGAAACCGTCGAGCACGTGGTCGACGAGGTCGGTGTCCCCCGCGGGTCGGCCGATGCCCATGCGTACCCGGACGAAGTCCTGCGACCGCCACGAGTCGATGAGGGACTGCACGCCCTTCTGGCCACCGGCGCGGCCGCCGCGGCGCAGACGCAGCCGGCCCAGCGGGAGGTCGGCGTCGTCGTGGACCACGATGACGTCACTCGATGGAATCCCCAGCTTCTGCGTGAGGTGGACCCCCGCACGTCCGCTGAGGTTCATGTAGGTCTGCGGCCGGGCGGTGACAACATCGAACCCGTCGAGCGATCCCTCGCGGACCTTGGCGGGACCGTCCCGGCGCTCTCTACTGAAGCGGCCGCGGCGCTCGAGCTCGTCAAGGCACATCCACCCGACATTGTGCCGGGTGCGAGCGTACTCGCCGCCGCGGTTGCCCAGGCCGATGATGAGGGTCGCCATCGCGGCTCCAAGAGTGCCATGAGCGGAGCTAGAGATCGGGGACGGGCTGCCCGGGGAGCAGCTCGCGGGTGAGTGACGTCATGGTCGCGGCGGCCTGCGGATTACCGTGGTCGTGACCCAGGCAGTGCAGGAGTCCGTGCACCGCGAGCAGGCGCAACTCGGCAGCACCGTCACCACCCGGAGCCTGCGCCAGGGCGCGCCGCACCGAGATCGCCACGTCTCCCACGTGCTGCTGCTCGCCGGCGAAGGCGAGCACGTCGGTCGGCTCGTCCAACCCGGCGAAGTCCCGGTTCAATGCGCGCAACTCGGCGTCATCGGTCAGCCGCACCGCCAGTGAGGCGCGCGTCGCCACGCCCAAGCGGTCCCCGGCTTCACGCAGCAGCGTTCCGAGCTCTGCTGCTGCGACGGTGCTGCGCTGCGACGCGGTGAGCGTCGCCGCGCGGTGCACCACGACCCTCAGCGGCGGTTCACCCAGCCTTGACGCGACGCTTGCGTGCCGCCACGATCTTGCGCTTGCGGCGCACCGACGGCTTCTCGTAGTGCTCGCGCCGGCGCACCTCCGAGAGGATGCCGTTCTGCTTGATCTTCTTGTTGAAGCGGCGCAGCGCGCTCTCGAAGGTCTCGCCCTCGCGGACCTTCACTTCCGACACGGTCGGGAATTCACCTCCTCGCTCGAACGGAACCTGCCGTTGATAGTGCTGTGATGCGAACGCACAGTGTACCCGGCGCGGCTGTGTGCCCGGCTCCCCGGGTGGTCACGGGCTATGCGACGCCGCAAACGGCTGCTTGTGGCGACACCCAGCTGTCGCCACAATGGGCCACAGTCCTCGCACATGTCCAGCTCCACCGTCCTCGCCTCGCCCCTGCAGGCCACGCCGCTGCTCGATTCGGAGCAGCAGCGCGCGGTGGCTCATCGCCTGGGGCCGTGCCTGGTACTGGCCGGCCCGGGAAGCGGCAAGACCCGGGTCATCGTTGAGCGTTTCCTCGCGCTGCTGGAGGACCGAGTCAGCCCGGATCAGCAGCTGGTCCTCACCTACACGCGCAAAGCCGCTGACGAGATGCGGGCTCGAGCCGAGTCTGCGCACGGACCGTTCGCAGGCGAGCCGCCGCTGACAACGTTTCACTCCTTCGCCTACCGCGTAGTGCGGGAATGGGGATGGCTCGCCGGGATCTCACCAGCGGTGCGCATCGTGGATGCAGCGGAGCGCTGGATACACGCCGAGTCCGTGCTCGACGAGCTCCGTCCGGCAACGCTCTGGCATCCGCTGCGTCCCTACGAGATCATGGAGTCGCTGCTGGGTGTCATCGGCACTGCCAAGCAGGAGCTGGTGACTCCAGCCGCGTACGCGGCCTGGGCAGCCGCAGGCTTGGAGGCGTGCACTGACGACGTCGAGCGCAAGGTGTTGCAGCGCCATGCCGATGTCGCAGCCGTGTACAACGCCCTGGACGAGCGGTATCGCAGGCTCGGCGTGTTCGACCACGACGACTGCATCCTCTACGCCGAGCGGCTACTGCGCGAGGAACCCGCGGCGCGACGCGCTGTCACCGAGCGCATCCGCTACGTCATGGTCGACGAATACCAGGACACCAATTACTCACAGGCGCGGCTGGTCGAGACACTTGTCAAGGAACATCGCAACGTGCTCGTCGTGGCTGACGACGATCAGTCCATCTATAAGTTTCGCGGCGCAAGCCGCGCCAACCTCGATCGGTTCGAACGCGAATACCCCGAGCACGAGACGGTGGTGCTCACGCACAACTACCGCAGCACGCCGCAGATCGTGGCGGCCGCACGCCGCATCATTGCCGGAGCGCCTGCCGGGACGCGCATCGACAAGCAACTGGTCGCTGAGCGCGACGGCGAGCGCGGCGTTGAGATCTGGTATGCGCCCGACGAGCGCAGCGAGGTGCATGCCGTCGCCGAGCGCTGCCGCGAGCTGCTCGCGGCCGGCACCACGCCGGCATCCATCGCCTGGCTGTTCCGGCAGCACGCCGATATGCAGCCGGCGATGGATGCGCTGCGCCGCCTCGGGGTGCCGTACCAGGTGTCGGGCGGCCGCGGCTACTTCCAGCAGCGCGAGGTGAAGGACGTGCTGGCGATGCTGCAAGCTGCGGCGGACCCCGAGGACTCGCTGGCCGTCCTCCGCTGCCTGAACCTGCCGTCGTGGCGCCTGTCCAACTCGCTTCGTGTCGCGCTGGCCGCCGCCACACGGGACCATGAGGTGCCACTGTCGAGGCTCATCAGCGACGGCGGTCTCGGGCTCGATGACGAGTCGCTCGTTGCTGCACGACGTTGCGTTGATGATGTGCTGGACCTCCACGCGCTGGCGCAGCGCGAGGACGTCCGCGACGTCTTCTGGGAGGCGATGCAACGCAGCGCATACCTCGGGTTCGTGGACGAGCAGGAACCTGTCGCGCGTTTGCAGATTGCCGCCAACCTCAACAAGTTCGGCGAGCTGCTGGAATCCTTCGCCGACTGGAGTGACGACCGCAGCATCGGCAAAGCCTTGCGATACCTCGAGGTGTTGCGGCACAGCAATGCAGCGTCAGAGATCGCCGCCATCGAGCCGATCGAAACCGGGATCATGCTGCTCACCGCGCACGCAGCCAAGGGGTTGGAGTGGCCGGTGGTGTTCATCGCGGCGTGCTCGCGCGACGGCTGGAACGCTCGGCCCGGGGCCCCGATGCAGCTGCAGCTTCCCGATGTGTTGGTACCCGAACCGCCGCCGCTGGGCGACGGACCGCTCGATGAGGAACGCCGCCTTTTCTACGTCGCCGCCACACGAGCACGCGACCAGCTCGTCTTCAGCTGGTCGCGCAGACAGCAACGGCGCTTCGGCGACCAGGTGGAGACCAGCTTCCTCGAAGGTGTGGCTCAGGGTGACCTGCCGGCGGAGCGCCGGGCGTTGACCGCGGTGGTGCCGCCGCCGGTGCGCCCCCGCCGTTCGCCGGGCGAACCGCTGCCGGTGCATCCCAGCCTCGGCGTCTCGGATCTCAGCACCTTCAAGAAGTGTCCGCGGCAGTTCGAGTACCGAACGGTGTGGCGTCTCCCGGCGCGACAGACGGTGCAGAGCTGGTACGGAACACTGATCCACAGCGTGCTGCGCATCGCGGCGGTGCAGCGCATGTCGGGAGTTGACGTCGACGGTGCGTCCGTCGCGGCGTTGTGGGCCGAGGCCTGGGACGGCAACCGCGGGCCCAAGGGAGCGCGGCCGGAGCTCAAGGACCTCGGCGATCGGCAGCTGCGTGACTATGTGGCGACGTCCGCCTGGGTGGACGCGCGCATCGACGCCGTCGAGCAGAGGCTGATCATGGACGTGTCGTCCGCGGAGATCGTGGGGCGGCTGGACCGCATCGACGTCGGCGCCGACGGCAGACGCGTCGTCGTCGATTACAAGACATCGCCCCCCAAGGATCCGCAATACCTGCGGCGTGACCTGCAGGTTCGTGCCTACGCGATGACTCTGTCACAGCTGGAGCGACGCAACGATGTCGGCGTCGAGCTGCACTATCTGCAGACCGGCGAGGTGGCGCGAGTCGATTTCGACAGTGATGCACTCGACACCGCGTACAAGCACATCAGCGCCACCGCGAACGAGATCGTGAGCTCGTGGCGGCGTGGTGACTTCGCCGCACGGCCGTCGCAGTTCGAGTGTTCACGCTGCCCGTACCGCACAGTCTGCGACGAAGCGGTGAAGTGATCCTGCTACTTGCGAAGCACGAGGTAGGCAAAGCCGAGAACGCCGCGATAGACGTCGAGGTATTCGCGCAACCTCCTCTCGACTAGCTGTCGCAGCTCCTCTGCGGCCGGATCGTCAGCGTTGGTGCGCAGCCAGTGCTCGCGCCCGTCGCGCCAGCTGGACTCGAACTCGTCCCATTCACGTAGGTCGGCTGTGCTGCTGTGCATCACTCGCCAGCCTGCGGCGACGGCTTCGGCGGCAAGGTCGCCGAGACGCAGCACGCCATCGCCGAAGATCGCAACCGCGTCGGCCGGGGGCCGGCCATGCTCCCAACACCCGTCGCCGTACAGAAGGTAGCCGCCCGGCGCTGACCTGGCTGCAAGCGCACGCAGCGCCTGCGACGACCCACCCCAGGCATGTGACGAGCCGATGCACATGAGGCGGTGTGCGCTCCCGTCCCAGGTTGTGGCGTCCTGCAGCCGGAACCTCACGCGAGCAGCAAGCCCACGTTCGACAGTTGCACCGCGGGCTCGTTCGATGGCCCACGCCTGGTTGTCGATGCCTTCGCAGTGCAGCGCGGGATGCATCGCGGCTGCTTGCAGCAGCAGCTCACCCCAGCCGCACCCGAGGTCGACAAGCGTCGCCGCGTCAGCGAGCTGCAGTTGGTGAAGCAGCGATTCGGCGTGTGGCAAGGACAGCGGCGCATTCCACCGCATCCGCGAATAAGCGATCTCGGGAGGAGGTACGTCCATCAGCCGCGTCGTCGATTAGACCCGCTTGAGTGAAGCAAGACGCCGCTCAGGCCCGCTGAGACAAGGAGAGGAGCACCGCAGCGAAGGAGCGCACTTGAAGTGCGTGACTGAGCGAGGAGCGCAAGTCGACGCAGTATCAGCGGGAAATGAGCGGCGTCTTACGGATGGAGGCGGAATTCGCGCCAGAACATGGTATTGAACGCCACCTCGTCGCCCTCAACCTCAACGTCCTCGGGCAGCTCCGTGCGCCACGGCAGCATGAGGTCGAACACGATCTCCTGGATCGTCCAGAGGATGTCCATCACCTCGGTGATCTTCAACTGCCGGCGCGCTAGCGCATCCTCGACGCCGGCCATCGCCTCGGCGTTCTCCGTCTTGCGCACCGCGCCGCGAGCGAAGGTGAAGACCTTCTGCGCCCGGGCGGCGACGTCCGGCGGCACCTCTTTGATGCCCTGCAGGTGCGTCTCCTCGCAGAGTTCGATGGCACTGTCAACCCGCTCGACCAGGCGGCGCAGCCGGGTCCGCTCCACCACCTCACGACGATGCCGCTCCCGTGCCTCGTGGACCTCGCGGGTCGCACTCTCGATCAGCAAGCCCGGGTCTGCTGCCCGAGCTTCGATCTCGACCTCGTCCTCAGTTGCAGTCCCGTTCACCATCGCTCACTAGGGTATCGGCATGGGTCATTGACATCAACAGCACATTTAGGCTGAGATTGTTGCGTGGACCGCATCAATGCCGATCTGCTTCGCACCTTCCTCGAGGTGGCTCGCACCGAGCACCTGGGCCGGGCCGCCGATGTGCTCCAGGCCGACCAGTCGACGGTGTCCCGCAAGATCACGCGCCTCGAGGAAGAGGTGTCGGTGCCCCTTTTCGAGCGAATCGGCCGGAGCATCCGGCTGACCCAGGCAGGGCGGCGGTTCGTGCCCCGCGCCGAACGGCTCCTCAACGACCTGCGCGACGCCATCGCCGACGCTGAGGGCGCCGTTTCCGCCGAGACCGGCCGGGTGCACGTCGGCTTCCTCCACACGGTCGGATCGAGATGGCTGCCGGAGCGCCTGGCCCGCTTCCTCACCGAGCACCCGGCAGTGCGTTTCACCCTCGAAGAGGGCACGACGGCCGAAGTGCTGAGCGGCGTGCTCGCCGGCGACTTCGATCTCGGCATCCTCGGCCCGCCTCCTGCCGGCATGCCCGAGGTGGAGGTGCACCCACTTTTCCGGGAGCGCGTCGCCGTGGTGGTGCCGGCCGGCCACCGCCTGGTGGGCCTGAGCTCCTGCACCCTGCATGACCTGGCCGGGGAACCGCTCATCCTGCCCCGCTCGCGAAGCGGCCTTCGCAAGATCATCGACGACGCCTTCGCCTCGCAGGGAGTGGCGACGCACGTGGCCTATGAGGGCGACGACTTCTCCATCGTGCAGGGCCTGGTGGAGGCCGGGCTGGGGACGACGCTGCTGCCCATGCCGCTGCCCGCGCCCAGCAGCAGGGTGGCCGTGATCCCGCTGCGCGAGCCGCCGATAGCGCGCACCATGGTGCTGTGCTGGGACCGGCGGCGCACCCTGCCACCGGCGGCCAACCTCTTCGCCCAGCGGCTGATCGCGGGCGTCAGCCAGCCGTTCGACCTTCCGGTGAGCGCCTGACCCCGCCCCGCGGCGACCGTACACTGACCGGATGACCATCGCCGCCCTCGTCCTGGCCTGCGCTCTGCTCATCGCCGGGGTGGTCGTTCTTCTTGGGGCGCGGCGTCGCGGGGAAACCTCGGAGCCCGCGACGCATCCAGGTGCCTCGGTCGCCGAGGCCCGCCTGCAGGCCTCGGCCATCGTCGAGGAGGCCCGGCTCGCAGCACTGCGAACCCGCGAGGCGACCCTGGAGGAACTCGCCGAGCGTCGCGCAGCCGCCGAGAGTCGCGACGCCATGCTCGACGAGCGCGAGCGCTACTGGCGGGAACGTCGCAGAACATTCGACGACCGGCGCTTCGCCTTCAAGAAGCGCCGCGAAGAGATGGATGCCCGCCGCGCCGCGGTTGATGCCGAGCGCGAGCGGATCGATGCGCGGCGCCGCGAGCTCGCCGGCATCGACGTGGACAGGGCTCGCGAGCTCGTCGTCGAATCGGTTGAAGCGGAGCTCGCCGCCGAGCACCGCTCCCGCGTTGACGACCTGACAGCCGACATCGCTCGCGACCCGGCGGCGATCGCTGCAAACCGCATCACCGAAGCGATCCAGCGCCAGGACGCGGCAAACGTCGACACAGCACCTCGCATGTCGCCGGTCGCGTTCGAAAAGCTCGACGACGCCGCGCGTGAACGTCTGCTCAGCGCCCTGCAGGTGATCGCTGACAGCACGGGGATGGAGCTCGGGGTGGACGAAGAGAAGGCGCACGCAACCCTGCGCGGCGTCGACCCGGTGGGCCGCGAAGTGGCGCGCCAGGCGGCGATCGAGGCACTTGACCGGCGCATCCAGGCCAAGGACGTGCCGCCGCTGCTCGACCGCGCGTCGCGGACCACGTCACGCCGGATCCGCGAGATCGGTGACCGCGCGCTCTGGCAGATGCGCGTCGAGGGCAGGCCGGAGCTGGCCGAGTACGTCGGCACCTTGCATTACCGCTTCTCCTACGGCCAGAACGCGCTGCTGCACTGCCAGGAGACCGGCTATCTGTGCTCGGTCCTCGCAGCCGAGCTGGGGCTGCCCTTCGACGACGCGCGCGTCGCCGGCATGCTGCACGACGTCGGCAAGGCAGTGGACCATGACGTCGAGGGAGTGCACGCGATCATCGGCGGCGAGCTGCTGCGCGTGCTTGGCAGCGACCCGGGCATCGTGCATGCGGTCAAGGCGCATCACTTCGACGAGGAGCCGAGCACCGACCTCGCCATGCTCACCATCTGTGCTGACGCCATTTCGGCGTCACGGCCCGGCGCACGGCGGGACACGCTCACCACCTACCTGGCGCGGCTCGAGCAGCTGCAGGCCATTGCCACCCGTCATGCCGGTGTGGAGCGCGCCTATCCGCTGCAGGCGGGTCGCGAGGTCAGGATCTTCGTCAAAGCGACAGCGGTGGGCGATTCAGACCTGCCTCCGCTGACGCACGACATCGCCCAGGAGATCGAAGCCGAGATGCAGTACCCCGGCGTCATCAAGGTCACGGTGATCCGCGAGACCCTGGCGACAGCCACAGCCCCAGCCCAGATAGCGCCGGTGCGAGCCGGCAACGGCAATGGCAACGGCCACGAGCCGCCGGCGGCCGAGCCCGGCTGATCCGTCAGCCGCGCAAGAATTCCTCCACCACCCGGGCTGACTCCTCGGGACGCTCGTGGAAGAAGAGGTGGCCGCAGTCCTGGAACCAGCGGCTGCGGGCCCCGCGAATCCGCGTCGCCAGGATGCGAGCGTTCTCGAACGGTGTCACAGCGTCAGCGGTGCCGTGCAACACCAGTGTCGCTGCCCCGATCTCGCCCAGCCGGGCACCCAGGTCTTCACCAGACCGCATGGCTTCGAGCTGAGCGGTGAACACGCGGGCTTTCACGGGGTGTTCGGCGCGGATGCGGACCTGATCCTCGATGAACTCGGGATGCGTCCGCTGGAAATGCGCCGAGTAGAGCACCGTCGTTGCCAGGCGATAGGCGTCCGCCGGGGTCCGCGCGCCCTTGCCGAGCAAGGCGTCGGTGGCCCGCTGGTCCGCCGGCACCGCCTTGATCCCACCCGGAGAGGTGGCGGCCAGCACCAGCCTGCGCACTGAATCGGGGCTGTCAACGGCGAGCTGCTGAGCCACGACGCCTCCCATCGAGGCGCCGAGGACGTCGCAGCGGCCATCGGCGAGCGCAGCGATCACCGCCGCGGCGTCGCCGGCCATCACGCTCATCGTCAGCGGCGACCGTCCGGTGGTCGACTCCCCCACGCCGCGAGGGTCGAACACCACCACCCGCCGCCGCCTGGCCAGTTGCGGCGCAATCGGGTCGAAGACAGATCGCGTCGCGCCGAGCCCTGGGATGAGCAGCAGCGTGTCGCCGGCGCCCGTCTCGGTGACCGCGAGCCTGGCCCCGTCGGCCGTCTCAACGACGTGCTCGCGATCAGCCATCTGCGGATCATGCTAGGAAGATCGTGAGGCGATGCCGCGATTCTTCGTGACCGCCGGCGACGTCGGCGGCGGCCGCGTGACGGTACGTGGCGACGACGCTGCCCACCTGGCACGATCGCTGCGCGTCCGCCCTGGTGAGATCGTGGTGGTGGTCGAAGACGGCAGAACCGAACACGGCATGCGCGTCGGCGAGATTGCCCCGGAGGCCATATCAGGAGACATCGTCTGGAGCCGTCCGGCGGGCGGCGAACCCCCCTTCGACGTCACCGCGCTGCTGGCGGTCGCCGCGCAACACATGGACCATGCAGTCGAGGGCTTGGTCGTGGCCGGCGCCACATCCATCCACCCGGTCGCCACGGAGCGGTCAGTGGTGCGACTCGACGCCGGCGCCGCTGGGCGCAGAACGGCGCGCTGGCAGTCTGTAGCGACCAACGCCGCGCAACTCGCCGGACGGGCGTTCGTGCCGCCGGTTGCGGAGCCCGTTTCCCTGCACGATGCGCTGCGCGCGGTTCCGGCCCGATCCCGAATACTCGCCTGCGTGATCGACGAGGCGGCCTTGCCACTCGCCGGCCTGGCGCAGGACGGCCGCCCGGTGGCGGTGGTGATCGGGCCGGAGGGCGGGCTCGGCCGCATCGACCGGGAGGTTCTTGCCGAGCACGGCGCAGAGCTCGTCCACCTCGGACCGCGCACTTTCCCCCACCACCTCGCCGGGACCGTCGCTGTCTCACTGCTGCTGGCAGCGGCGGGTGACATGAGCACTGCGATGCAGGCGCCGTGAGCGGCGCGGCGCGCGTGGCGCTGACAGCCCTCGGCTGCAAGGTGAACTTCGCGGAGATGAGTGAGCTCGCCGGCACGCTGGCCGCCGCAGGACTTGAGGTGGTGCCGGAACACGAGCATGCCGACATTCATGTCCTCAACTCCTGCACCGTCACGCTGCAGGCCGACGCCACGACGCGCCAGCGCATCCGCAGGCTGCGCCGTCGCGATCCAGAGGCACACCTCGTGCTGACCGGTTGCAGTGTTGATGCCAATCCTGACCTGTACCTGCGGCGTGACGGCACAGACGTGCCACTGCCACCTGCAGGCGTTGACTCAGTGTTCGCCAACCGCGACAAGACGTCCATCGCGCTGCATGTGTTGCAGGCGGCTGAACATCGAGGCAAGGCGATTGCGACGCCGCCGGCCCGGGCCCGCGCCTTCATCAAGATCCAGGACGGCTGCGATCATCGCTGCACCTACTGCATCGTGTGGCGGGCTCGCGGTGAATCACGAAGTGTTCCGGCAGACGAGGTGCTGCGCCGCGTGAAGAGTGCCCTGGAAGCTGGGCACGCGGAGATCGTGCTCTGCGGCGTTGACCTCGGTTCATGGGGACGAGAGGCCGGTCTGCGTCTCGCGGACCTTGTGAGCCGTGTACTCCAGGCAGTGCCGGCGACCGCGCGCCTTCGCCTGAGCAGCGTCAATGCCAACGACGTCACCGAGCAGCTCATCGAGCTCGCTGCTCATCCCCGGCTGTGCCCGCACTGGCACATGCCGCTGCAGAGCGGCAGCGACGCGGTGCTGCGCGCAATGCACCGCGGCTACCGGCGCCAGCAGTACAGCCGCATCGCCGACAGGCTTCGTGCAGTCAACTCGCAGACAACGTACACCACCTATGTGATGGTGGCGTTTCCCGGCGAGACCGATGCAGACCACGCCGCCACGCTGTCGTTCATCGATGACATCGGGTTTCTCGCCTGCCATGTGTTCCGCTGGTCGGCACGACCAGGCACTCCCGCGGACGCACTGCCGCTTCGCGTCGACGATCGCATCGCGCGGCGACGCAGCGCTGAGGTGCAGCGTGCGTCTGCGATGACCGCGCAGCGATCACTGCTCGGTGCGGTGGGCCGTGAACACCAGGTGGTGTGGGACGGCGTCGACAACGGCAGGGCTCACGGCCTGGCTGCCACGTACCACCAGGTGCTGCTCGAGGGCGACGCCGCGCCGGTGCGTGCCGGCGGCCTGAGCACGGTGCGCGCCACGGCGGTCGACGGCTCGGCGCTGCGCGCTACCCTCGTGAGCTCGTGACCGACTGTCTCTTCTGCAGGATCGTCGCCGGTGAGATCCCGGCGACAGTGGTGATCGACGAGCCGGAGCTCATCGCGATCCGCGACGTCAACCCGCAGGCGCCGACGCATGTCCTCGTGCTGCCAAAGGAACACATCGAGTCAGCCGCGGAGCTCAGCGCGGAGCATCGCGACCTGTGGGCGGCGATCCTGGCCGCGGCCCAGCACGTCGCGCAAGCCGACGGCATCGACCGCGACGGCTACCGGCTCGTGGCCAACATCGGCCGGGCAGGCGGCCAGACGGTGCAACATCTGCACCTCCACGTGCTCGGAGGCCGCCAGATGACCTGGCCGCCGGGCTGACCCGCGGCACTCCTCTCTTAAGCAGGATGTGTCCTGCGGGTCCTGCTCTCGCGGGGACCCCTCGATCGCTGCCGCCCGGGCTCCCCACGGCTTCCGCACCCCCGCTTCGCTCTGCCACCGCGAAGCCGTGGGGCCCCTCCTGCGCGGCATCGTCGCAGCCCCCCGCTACGGCACCCCCAGGACACATCCTTCTTCTAAAGGAAGAGGGCGCGGACAACCTGAGGCCAGGTCGTCTGCGCCCTACTGAGCGGGGCGAGGTCAGCCGGCGTTGCTGCCGGTGGCCGCCTGCCCGTCGATGACGGTGCTGTGCGGAGCCGAGCCGCTCGTCGTCACCTGGATGCGCTTCGGCTGCGCCTTCTGCGCCCGCGGCACTGTCACCGTCAGCAGGCCGTTCTCGAACGACGCGCTGATCTCCTCGGCACGCACCTCGGCCGGCAGTGAGATCTGGCGGAGCACCGACTGCGTCTGACGCTCGCGGCGGACGTACGTTCCCTGCTTCTGCTCGTGATCCTCGCGATGTGTGCCGCGGATCGTGAGCACTCCGGCCTCGAACGTCACCTCGACGTCCTCGGGCTTGAAGCCCGCGACAGACGCCTCGATGGTATACGCCTCGTCGGTCTGACGAATGTCGACGGGCAGATTGACGTGCTGTCCGCCGTTGCGCGGTGTTTCGGTCGTGAGTGTTTGGAACAGCTGATCCATCTGGTTGTGCAGGTCGAACAGCTCGCCCCACGGATTCCAACGCACCAGAGCCATGGTGTGAACCTCCTTCACTGGAACTCTTGGGCCGGGCCCTCCCCGCGCCCGATGCAGAAATACCCGAGGAGTGGAGCGCCTAAACCTCAGGCGCGCAGCGCGTCGCGCAGCGAGTCGAAGAACCCCCGCTTCACCTCGACGGGCTTGCCCTCGCGGCCGCCGAGCTCTTCGTACAGCGCCTTGTCCTTGTGGTTGAGGTGCGTCGGAACCACCACGCGCACCAAGCAGAGCTGGTCACCCCGGCGACCGGTGCGCACATGCGGAACGCCGAGCCCGTGCAGCCGGATCTGCTTGCCGGGCTGCGTTCCGGCGGGTAGCTCAACTGTGCGTTCGCCGTCGACGGTTGGCACGGTGATTGCGTCACCCAGCACTGCCTGGGTCACCGACACCGGCAGCTCGTACAGGATGTCCTGGCCGCGCCGCACAAGCTGGGGATGTGGCTTGACCCGAAACCCGAGGTACAGGTCGCCGGCGCCGCCGCCGCGCGGCCCCACCTCGCCTTCACCGGCGAGGCGAAGGGTGACATCCTCGTCGACCCCGGCCGGGATCGTGACCTCCACGGAACGCCGGGCGTCGATCCTGCCCTGGCCGCGGCATGCGGTGCACGGGTCGGCGATGACACGGCCCTCACCGCGGCATGCCGGGCAGGTCTGCACGCTCTGCATCTGCCCGAAGATCGACTGCATCATCCGGGCCACCTGGCCCGAGCCGTGGCAGGTGGCGCACTGCGTCGCCTGGGTCCCCGGCTTGGCGCCCGATCCCCCGCATGTGGTGCAGGTCTCGGCCCGGGGAACGTCGATGGTGCGTTTGGCGCCGAACACCGCCTCCTCGAAGGAGACCTCGATGTTCATGCGCAGGTCGTCACCACGAGCCGGCCCGCCGCGTGGGCGCCGCCGTCCGCCGCCGCCGAAGAACATGTCGAAGAGGTCGAACGCGGAATCGAACGAGAAGCCGAAGTCGTTGGGAATGCCCTGCGCGGAGTGCCCGAACATGTCGTACTGCTGACGCTTCTGCGGGTCACTCAACACGGCGTACGCCTCGCCGATCTCCTTGAACCGCTCCTCGGCGGTCTTGTCCCCGTTGTTGCGGTCGGGGTGGTATTCCATGGCGAGCTTGCGATAGGCGCGCTTCAGCTCTTCGGGCGTGGCGCTGCGGCCCACGCCGAGGACCTCGTAGTAGTCGCGCTTGGCTGTCGCCATCAGCGGGTCGTCGGGCTCGCCGGGGTCCGCCGCGGATGGGCCACGCGGACCATCGCCGGGCGGATCAGCCGGTCGTGCAGGCGATAGCCGCGAACCAGCTCATCCACCACCGTGTCCTGCTCGACGTCGTCCGAATCCTCGCCCTGCACCGCCTCGTGCAGCGCGGGGTCGAAGGGCTCGCCCAGCGCCTCGATGGGGGTGACCCCGATGCGCTCCAGCGCCGTCTCGAACTCGCGCACCACCAGGTTGAGGCCGCTCACGAAGAAGTCCTCGGCGCCACCCTCGGGGGCGTGCTCTACCGCGCGGCGCAAGCTGTCCAGGACCGGCAGCAGTGCGCGGGCGGCGTCCTCGCTGGCGTAACGGGAGCGGTCCTGCAGCTCCTGCGCCTTGTGACGCTTGAAATTCTCGAAGTCAGCGGCGAGCCGCAGGTAGCGGTTCTCGTAGTCGGCAAGCGCCGCGCCCAGCGCGTCGAGATCCGCCTCCGTCGTGGCGGCGTCATCGGCGGCGTCGGGCGCCGGGGCGCGTTCGGCGCCGAGCTCGGTGGCGTCGTCACTCATGCGGTGCAGTATCCCCAGAAATCAGCTGAGTACTCGTTCCAGCGCCCTGCCCAGACGCTGGGCCACGTAGCGGACGCGGGGTGCGACCTGCCCGTACAGCATGCGGGTCGGACCGAGGACGCCGATCGTGCCGCGGCGGTCGGCGCCCGCCCGGTACGTGGTCAGCACCAGGCTGCAGCGGCTGAGCTCCTCGATGCTGTTCTCCCTGCCGATCATGATCTGCACCCCGCGGCCGAGATCCAGCTGAGCGATGAGCGCAGCCAGCGTCCGCTCCTCCTCCACCACCGCTATCACCTGGCGCAGCAGCTCGACGTCACCGAACTCAGGCTGACGCAGGAGGTTGCGCACCCCATCGTGCACCACCAGCGTGTCCTGCTGGGCGTCGACCGACCGCATGAGCGTCACCACCGCGGCGAGCACCTCGCGCCGGGCCGCGTCGTCGGACTCGGAGCTCTCGATCGCCACGGCGTCGAGCCCGGCCACGTCGGTGTTGAGGGCCGCGGCGAGCGCGCTCAGCGCCGCCTGGTCCGACGGACTCGACAGCTTGACTGTGTGCTGGCGGACGACATTGCCCTCCAGCACGAGCACCAGCAACGCGTGGTCCGGGTCCAGCGACACGAGGTCGAGGTGCTTCAGGCGAGCACCGGCGGAGCCCGGACCGGTCACCAGGCTGACGCCGTCGGTGGCCAGCGCCAGCGCCGTCGCGGCCACCTCCAGGATCTCCTCGAGGCTCGCCCCCAGCGGCGCGAAGAGCGGCTCCATCTGGCGCCGCACCACAGGTGGCAGCTCCTCCTCCTCCATGAGGAAGTCGACGTAGTAGCGATAGCCGAGGTCGGACGGCACGCGGCCGGCAGAGGTGTGCGGCTGGATGAGGTAGCCCACCTCGCTGAGCATCGCCAGCTCGTTGCGGATGGTCGCGGACGACCAGCTGGCCAGGTGGAGGGCGAGCGCCTGCGAACCCACGGGGACGCCGGTCCTCGTGTAGTCGGCGACGACCGCCTTCAGGATCTGCTGCTTGCGCGAGTCGAGCGCGATGGGATGGTCCATGGGGACAGCTTTAGCACTCTGGGCCTTAGAGTGCTAAGCGTAGCATGCCTCCTGCGCTGCATCCGCGGTGAGACGCTCGACAACCGAGTTGAGCACGTTCTCTCCGGCCGTGGTCACACGGAGCAGGCCGCCGTGGCGCTCCACCAGGCCGGCGCGCGCGAGGTCGGTGGCGGCCGGGGAGTCGCCGACGCGGATGCCATCGGTCAGACGAAGCCCGACCAGCAGCCGTTCGGACTCGTGCCCGGGAGCGTCGACCCCCTCCCATCCCGCGATCGGCAGCTCACCGCGGCGCAGGGAGTCGATGTAGAAGCCGATTCCCCTGCCGTGCCAGTACCGCACCGCGACGGCGCCGGCGGGTGCCGCAACGCCGACGCGGCTTGCGTCCTCGGCCGCCACGTGGCCGTGCGCCCCGACGCCGGCCGCGAGGTAGAGCTCGTTGTGCCAGTAGGCGAGGTTGTGCCTGCAGCGATGCCCGGGGCGTGCAAAGTTGCTCACCTCGTACTGCGAGTACCCAGCGTCGCTCAGGGTTTCCACCGCGATGCGGTGCTGCGCCAGCGCCACATCCTCATCGACGGGTGATGTCAGGCCGCGCCGCACGCTGGTGTGCAGCGGCGTTCCAGGCTCGACGGTGAGCTCATAGCACGAGATGTGGTCAGGACCGGCAGCAACAGCGCCCGCCAGGGTGCGGCGCCATTCGTCGTCCGCAAGCGTGGGCACCGCGTAGATCAGGTCGCAGCTGACGTTCGCGATGCCGGCGCTTCGCACCTCGTCGATGGCGGCGAGGGCGCGGCCGGCATCGTGCACCCGGCCCAGGAAGCGCAGCGTCGCCCGGTGCAGGCTCTGCACGCCGAGGCTGACGCGGTTCACACCGGCGGCTCGCCATTGCGCAGCGCGCTCTCTGCTGGTGCTCGACGGGTTGGCCTCCATCGTGATCTCCGCGTCAGCGGCCACCACGAAGACCTCATGCACCGTCTGCAGGAGCCGGCCGATGCCACACGGGTCGACGAGCGACGGGGTGCCGCCACCGATGAAGATGGTGTCGAGCTGTGAATCGGCGAATGCCGCGCCCAGCAGGCGGACCTCGGAGCACAGCGCGTCCATGTACGCCGCGCTGTCACGGTCACCGGCCACCGACACGAAGTCGCAGTACTCGCACTTGCGCTCGCAGAATGGGATGTGCAGGTACAGCGAACGGATCATGGCCATGGCGCCCTGCGCTTCTTCGGCTTGTCATCGCCGTTGCCGGATGCGTCGCTCTTCGCATCCACGGCCTTGGCCGGCTCCGGCTTGGATCTGCCGGCGGCGCGCGTCGTCCGCGCAGAACCCGGCGGCGGCCGCTTGATTCGCAGCCGCTTGTACAGTGGCGGATAGACGAACAGCGTGATGACGAATGTGATCACGTCGCCGGCGACGAAGCCCGCCGTCTCCTCCGGGCGCAGCGTTGCGGTGGCAAGGTCCGCCTGCGACCCGGCGTTCGAGGCGATGGAGTGCACAGGGTTCGCCGAGGCGCTGGCGCTTGCCGAAGCGCTCGGACTGGGATGTGCCGACCCGGTGGCAGTCGGCGATGCGCTGGCTGACGCGGCGGGTGACGCGACA